>NZ_JBEOWF010000014.1:0-223627 GCF_040295925.1 Streptomyces sp. NPDC002588 | reverse complement strand
GTACATCCAGTACGAGGGCTTGCACCCGGCACGCCGAGAGCACGCGCCGGACGCCGCTCCTTGACGGGCAAACGCTGCCTGCCGCGGCACTAGTGCGTGTTTGATGGATCTCCGTCCATGACCGACCCGCACCACCCCGGAATCCCCTCGCAGGCCTCCCGCCAGGACGTCGGCACATCCGCGGTTCCGGTCCTCGCCGCCACCACACCTCCCGCCATCGCGCACGTCGTGTCCCGGTCGCCCCATCCGCCGACCGTCTGCCACAGCGCTTCGGGCAGGTCGTCCAAATGGCCGGCCGCGGACCAGAGGGCGAAGGGGACCGTGTCCTGGGCGGAGAGCCGTATCCCGGAGCCGAGCACGGCCGCCGCGTGGCGCACCGACGTCCGGGAGGGGAAACCCGCCGCCCGCAGCAGGGCCGCGTGGACCTCGCCGGCCGGGACGTGCGACGCCACCTCCCGCAGGAACTCCCCACGCGAAGCCCCCCGTGTGTCCCCCGCCGCCAGCCCCGCCGCCACGGCCACCGCCACCGCTCCCGCCACCGCCTCCGGGTGGGCGTGGGTCGTCAGTGCGGAGAGGCGGGCCTGCTCGGCGGCGATCGCGAGGTCGTCGTGGAACCACGCCCCCAGCGGAGCCACCCGCATCGCCGCCCCGTTGCCGTGCGAACCCTGGCCGCCGAACTGGCCCTCCGTCACCGCCCGCCAGTCCTCGCCCTCCGCGATGCGCCGCAGCAGCCCGTGCATCGACGGGCCGTAACCGCGGTCCGGGTCGCGTGCGTACTCCGCGGCGAACGCGCGCGCCAGGATGTCCGGGCGGACCTCCCCGTGCTGCGCCAGGTGGGCGAAGAGCACGAACGCCATGGCCGAGTCGTCCGTCCAGAGCCACGGCGCCGGGCGCGGGACCCGCGCGGCCCACGGACCCTCCGGGTCCTCGTCCGAGCGGGTGAACCAGCTGTCGCCGAAGGCGTCCCCGAGGACGAGCCCCTCAAGACTTCTCCTGCCGAGTACGGCGCTCATGTCACTCCGGCCCCCCTGATCCACGAAAAGAACATCTTCGTGCGCCCTTCGGCACCCTGTCACCTCGGTTTTCGGCGCCGTGGCCCTCACCGCCCTCCTCGCCACCCCCGCCGGTCGATCACCCTGCACGACCCGGCGAGCGACGAGTGCGTCACGACGCGCGGAAGGGCCCCGTCCGCCGATGTCCGGTGGACGGGGCCCTTCCTCATGTCCGTTACGACGCCTCCGGTCCCGCCTCCGTCATGCCGTGCACGGCCGGGATCGTGCCCAGGCGGCCCTTCTGGAAGTCCTCGAAGGCCTGCTGCAGCTCGTCCTTGGTGTTCATGACGAACGGGCCGTAGTGGACCATCGGTTCGCGGATCGGCTGCCCGCCCAGCAGGACGACCTCCATGTCCGGGGTGTGGGAGTCCTGCTGCTCGTCCGCGCGGACGGTGAGCGAGGAGCCCGCGCCGAAGACCGCCGTCTGGCCCAGGTGGATCGGGCGGCGTTCCGCGCCGACGGAGCCCTTGCCCGCCAGGACGTACGCGAGACCGTTGAAGTCCTCCCGCCAGGGGAGGGTGATCTCGGCGCCGGGCGCCAGCGTCGCGTGGATCATGGTGATGGGGGTGTGGGTGATGCCGGGGCCCGCGTGGCCGTCCAGTTCACCGGCGATGACCCGCAGGAGCGCGCCGCCGTCGGGGGTGGTGAGCAGCTGGACGTTGCCGCCGCGGATGTCCTGGTAGCGCGGGGCCATCATCTTGTCCTTGGCCGGGAGGTTCACCCACAGCTGGAGGCCGTGGAAGAGACCGCCCGACATGACCAGGTGCTCCGGCGGCGCCTCGATGTGGAGGAGACCGGAGCCGGCCGTCATCCACTGGGTGTCGCCGTTGGTGATGGTGCCGCCGCCGCCCTGGCTGTCCTGGTGGTCGAAGATGCCGTCGATGATGTAGGTGACGGTCTCGAAGCCGCGGTGCGGGTGCCAGGGGGTGCCCTTCGGCTCTCCCGGCGCGTAGTCCACCTCGCCCATCTGGTCCATCATGATGAACGGGTCGAGGTGACGGTAGTGGATCCCCGCGAACGCCCGGCGAACCGGGAAGCCCTCGCCCTCGAATCCGCTCGGCGCGGTCGTGACGCCGAGCACGGGGCGGGACACGGCGTCGGCCTGCGCGGCGATGCGCGGAAGCGTCAGCGGGTTCTCGACGGTCACTGCGGGCATGGTCGGTACCTCCTTGGGCGACGTACGTCCCAGATTAGTTGAGCGTTGAACTTTCTGCCACCCCACAACGACGAAAGCCCGGAGGACATTCCCTCCGGGCCACGACGTCCCCCAGACGGGGTCAGTTGCTGAAGTAGAGGTACTTCCACGCGCCGGTCGTCGTCGAGTTCACGGTGTCACCGGACGAACCGTTGACGTACACCGAGCGCACGCGCACCTTCCAGCCGGCCTCGCCGGGCGCCCCCAGCGACACGGCCGACTTCCCGTTCGACCCGACCGGGGCCCAGAACGGGTCGGCCGGGTACCACGAACCCTGGTAGTAGACCTGCAGGTCGAAGCGCTGCTGGCGACCCGGGTAGTAGGTCATCGTCGTGGTGAGCAGCGGGTCGGTGTTCTTGTGGAACCAGTAGTACGACGTCGAGCCGATCTTCGCCGTCTTGTAGTGCTTGGACACGGCGGTGGAGATCTTGACCCGGGCGTAGGACGTGACCTTCACGGTCTTCGGCTTGTAGCGGGAGTCGCCCGAGAAGACCGCGGTGACGGCGGTGTCGCGGGTCATGTCCACCCACGCGGCGATGTTGCCGCTGGAGTTGACCTTGCCCCGCTTGATCAGCTTCTTCGGCTTGTCGCCGCCGAAGGGGTCCGCCCAGATCTCGACCGTACGGTTCTTGTACGTCGTCCCCAGGTGCGCCGTGAACTTGACGTCGGCGCCGTAGTTGTACAGCTTGCCGTTGTTGTTCAGGCTCAGCGCCGTCGAGGCGCGGGAGACCGCGACCTTGTCGGAGGCGGTGGCGCCGGTGTGGTCGGCGTCGCCCGCGTAGGTGACCTTGTAGGTGACCGTGCCGCCGGCCGGCGGGGTGTCGGTGAAGGAGTACGTGCCGTTCGACGCGACCGTGACGGCGGCCAGCTTCTTGCCGCTCGGGCTCTCCAGGTCGGTCCGGGTGACCGCGAGCTTCGTGCCCGCCGCGAACGGGACGTTCGCCGTGATCTTGCCGGTGACCGTGAGCTTCTTGGCGCGGGGCGCGGACGCGGGGGCGTTGACCGTGAGGGTCGGCACGCTCAGCGCCGGGCCGGTGAACGCCTTCAGGGTGTAGGTGTTGTCCGCGTTGCCCGCCAGCGCGAACACCCGGGAGGAGTCGGGGGCCCAGGTCACGTCGCCCATGCTGGAGGACCCGGCCTCGAAGCTGCGCACCGGCTTGGTGGCGCCCGGCTTGTAGACGTTGACGTGACGGTCGTAGGCCGATGCGATCAGGCCGCCCGGCGACACGTCGCCCACCCAGGCCGTCTCGGAGAGGGCCGTACCCTCCGTGAGGGCGCCGTCGGCGTACGACAGCTTGCGGTAGCCGTTCCACAGCAGCTGGGTGGTGCCGGGCACGAGGTCGATGTCGTTGGACCAGCGGTCGCCGTCGGTCTTGGCGACCACCTGCGGGGTGGCGCCGGAGACGTCGAGGAGGTTGATCGCGCCCGAGCTGGTCCCGTTGTCGGTGTAGGACAGGAGGCCGGGGGCGGCCGGGTTCGCGTCGAGGAGTCCCGAGTTGTAGTACGGGGCGACCGTCTCCGGGAGCTGCGCCAGGGTCACCGCGGCGGCGGTGTCGGTGGCGGACGGGTCGACGGAGCCCAGGTTGCCGTGCATGCCGTCCGCGTCCGTCGTCCGGTACGAGAACCAGAGCCTGCCGCCCGCGAACGCGACCTGGTGCGGCTCGGCGCCGACACCGATGTCGTACGTGGACTTGATCTCCAGGGTGGCCGCGTCGAGCGCCACGATCGCGTGCCCGGCCGGCAGGGCCGCGTACAGGGTGGCGCCGTCGTCCGCCACCGCCAGGTCGCTGACGTCGCCGAAGCCGACGTTCAGGTCGACGAGGGTGCCGCTGTAGTCGGTGGCCAGGATCCGGCCGTTGGCCTGGTCGGCGACGAAGACGCGCTTCAGCGCGCCGTCCGCTACGAGACCGACGGGCGTGGTGAGGACGGCCGGGGCGGCCGAGGCGGTACCGGCCGCGGCGATACTCAGAGCCGCGGAGCTGAAGAGGACCGCGAGTGCCGTCGCGGCCGACGTGCTGCGCATACGCACAGTGATGAACCCCCACAGGAAAACCCGGGATTGCCGGGTGTGATGAGAGCGCCGCGCGGCACCCGGACGCGACCGCGGTGAAGCGGTGACGCACGGGGCGCGGCTGCCGAGGGCAACCCTATGGCATGCCTGTGACAAAGAGGGAGGGGATTTATACGGAGGGGGACATACCGGGCGAGCGGCCGAACGCGCCGGTCAGCGGTCGGCCATCCATCCGAAAAGGCCGGGCGGTGATCGCCGGTCGCCGGTCAGCCGTACATCCGCCGCATCGCGAAGTCGACCATCTGTTCGACCGCCTTCGCGTCGAAGACCATCCGGTGCTCGCCCTCCATGTCCAGGACGAAGCCGTAGCCGGTGGGGAGGAGGTCGATCACCTCGGCGCCGGTGATGACGAAGTACTTGGACTCCTTGCCCGCGTACCGGCGCAGCTCCTTGAGGGAGCTGAACATCGGGATCACCGGCTGCTGGGTGTTGTGCAGGGCCAGGAAGCCGGGGTTGTCGCCGCGCGGGCAGTAGACCTTGGAGGTCGCGAAGACCTGCTGGAAGTCCTCGGCGGCGAGCTGCCCGGTGGTGAAGGCGCGGACGGCGTCCGCGAGCGAGGGCGGGGACGGCTCGGGGTACAGGGGCGGCTGCTGCTGCCCGTAACCGCCGCCCATCGGCTGTCCCTGCGGCGGCGGGGCGTACTGCTGCTGCTGGCCCATGTTCTGGTCGTAGCCGTACATGCGCGCAAGCGTACCGAGCGCCCCGGGCCCGTGTGAGCCGGTGTGCACCGGTGGGGCCCGTCACAGTTCGACGGATCGGGTTGCGACTTATTACCGGCGGGTAGCATCATCGGGAGCCACTAGTAGGTACTAATCGGTAAGCGAACTGCGCGAGGATCCAAGTGCCTCGCCGATCTCTCTACGGAGCCGTCGCCATGGGGCACTACAAGTCGAATCTCCGCGACATCGAGTTCAACCTCTTCGAAGTACTGGGACGCGACAAGCTGTACGGCACCGGCCCGTTCGGGGAGATGGACACCGAGACCGCGAAGAGCATCCTCGAGGAGCTCACCCGCCTCGCGGAGAACGAGCTGGCGGAGTCCTTCACCGACGCCGACCGCAACCCGCCGGTCTTCGACCCGGAGACGAACACCGCGCCGGTCCCGGCGTCCTTCAAGAAGAGCTACAAGGCCTTCATGGACTCGGAGTACTGGCGCCTCGGCCTGCCCGAGGAGATCGGCGGCACCACCGCCCCGCCATCGCTGATCTGGGCGTACGCGGAACTGGTCCTGGGCGCCAACCCGGCCGTGTGGATGTACTCCTCCGGCCCGGCCTTCGCCGGCATCCTCCACAGCGAGGGCAACGAGGCACAGAAGAAGATCGCCCAGATCGCCGTCGAGCGGACCTGGGGCTCCACCATGGTCCTCACCGAGCCGGACGCCGGTTCGGACGTCGGCGCCGGCCGCACCAAGGCGGTCCCGCAGGAGGACGGCTCCTGGCACATCGAGGGCGTGAAGCGCTTCATCACCTCCGGCGAGCACGACATGGAGGAGAACATCCTCCACTACGTGCTGGCGCGCCCCGAGGGTTCCGGCCCCGGCACCAAGGGCCTGTCCCTGTTCCTCGTCCCCAAGTACCTCTTCGACTTCGAGACCGGCGAGCTGGGCGAGCGCAACGGCGTCTACGCCACGAACGTCGAGCACAAGATGGGCCTGAAGGCCTCCAACACCTGCGAGATGACCTTCGGCGACCGGCACCCCGCCAAGGGCTGGCTGATCGGCGACAGGCACGACGGCATCCGCCAGATGTTCCGGATCATCGAGTTCGCCCGCATGATGGTCGGCACGAAGGCGATCTCCACGCTGTCGACCGGCTACCTCAACGCGCTCGAGTACGCCAAGGAGCGCGTCCAGGGGCCCGACCTGGCGAACTTCATGGACAAGACCGCGCCCAAGGTCACCATCACCCACCACCCCGACGTCCGCCGCTCGCTGATCACGCAGAAGGCGTACGCGGAGGGCATGCGCGCCCTCGTCCTCTACACCGCCTCGATCCAGGACGCCATCGCCGTCAAGGAGGCGAACGGCGAGGACGCCAAGACCGAGCACGCGCTGAACGACCTGCTCCTGCCGATCGTCAAGGGCTACGGCTCCGAGAAGGGCTACGAGCAGCTCGCCCAGTCGCTGCAGACCTTCGGCGGCTCCGGCTTCCTGCAGGAGTACCCGATCGAGCAGTACATCCGCGACGCCAAGATCGACACCCTGTACGAGGGCACGACCGCGATCCAGGGCCAGGACTACTTCTTCCGGAAGATCGTCCGCAACCAGGGCGCCGCGCTGAACTCGCTCGCCGAGGACATCAAGAAGTTCCTGGCGCTCGGCACCGGCGGCGAGGAACTGGCGGGCGCCCGCGAGCACCTCGCCAAGGCCGCCGTCGAGCTGGAGGCGATCGTCGGCCTGATGCTGACCCACCTCGCGGCCACCGAGCAGGACGTCAAGAACATCTACAAGGTGGGCCTGAACACCACCCGCCTGCTGCTCGCCTCCGGTGACGTGGTCGTCGGCTACCTGCTGCTCAAGGGCGCCGCGGTCGCCGCCGAGAAGCTGGAGAGCGCCTCCACCAAGGCCGTGTCGTCGAAGGACGTGGCCTTCTACACGGGCAAGATCGCCGCGGCGAAGTTCTTCGCCGCGAACGTCCTGCCCGGCGTCACCCTGGCCCGCAAGGTCGCCGAGGGCGTCGAGCTCGACCTCATGGAGCTGGACGAGGCCGCGTTCTGACGGACTCCGCCACCACGCTCACGAGGACCCGCTCCCACCACCGGGAGCGGGTCCCGGTACGTCGTTAAGGTGAACCCATGAGCGAACCCTCCCGCTTCGACCGCGGCCACACCGACGACCTCATGTCCTTCCTCACGGTGAGCCCGTCGCCGTACCACGCCGTGGCCAACGCCGCCGCGCGGCTGGAGAAGGCCGGCTTCCGGCAGGTCGCCGAGACGGACGCCTGGGACGGGACGAGCGGCGGCCGGTACGTGCTGCGCGGAGGCGCGATCGTGGCCTGGTACGTCCCCGAGGGCGCGGCGCCGCACACCCCCTTCCGGATCATCGGCGCGCACACCGACTCACCGAACCTGCGGGTCAAGCCGCTGCCCGACACCGGTGCGCACGGCTGGCGCCAGGTCGCCGTCGAGATCTACGGCGGCCCGCTGCTCAACTCCTGGCTCGACCGCGACCTCGGCCTCGCGGGCCGGCTCACCCTGCGCGACGGTACGACCCGGCTGGTGAACGTAGGCCGCCCGCTCCTGCGCGTCCCCCAGCTCGCCATCCACCTCGACCGCGCGGTCAACACCGACGGCCTCAAACTCGACAAGCAGCGCCACCTCCAGCCGGTCTGGGGCCTCGGCGGCGATGTGCGCGACGGAGACCTGATCGCCTTCCTGGAGGAGGAGGCCGGGCTGCCCGCGGGCGAGGTCACCGGCTGGGACCTGATGACGCACTCCGTGGAGCCGCCCGCCTACCTGGGCCGCGACCAGGAGCTGGTGGCCGGGCCGCGGATGGACAACCTGCTGTCCGTGCACTCCGGTACGGCGGCGCTGGCGGCCGTGGCCACGGGCGGTGCGGACCTGCCGTACATCCCGGTCCTCGCCGCCTTCGACCACGAGGAGAACGGCTCGCAGTCCGACACCGGCGCGGACGGGCCGCTCCTCGGCAGCGTCCTGGAGCGCTCGGTGTTCGCGCGTGGAGGATCGTACGAGGACCGGGCGCGCGCCTTCGCGGGCACGGTCTGCCTCTCCTCCGACACCGGCCACGCCGTCCACCCCAACTACGCGGAGCGCCACGACCCGACGCACCACCCCCGGGTCAACGGCGGCCCCATCCTCAAGGTCAACGTCAACAACCGCTACGCCACGGACGGTTCGGGCCGCGCGGTGTTCGCCGCGGCCTGCGAGAAGGCGAACGTCCCGTTCCAGACCTTCGTCTCCAACAACTCCATGCCGTGCGGCACGACGATCGGCCCGATCACCGCGGCCCGGCACGGCATCCGCACGGTCGACATCGGAGTGGCGATCCTCTCGATGCACAGCGCCCGCGAGTTGTGCGGCGACACCGACCCGTATCTGCTGGCGGCCGCCCTGACGGCGTTCCTGGAAGGCTAGTGCCCCGGCAGGCAACGTTCGCCCCGTCGGCAATCGTTCCTGCCGGGGCACTAGTTCGCGAACATCGGGGTACCCGGAGGCGGAGGCCGGAACGTCCGGCTCACCGACAGGGAGGCGACGCCATGGGCCTCGGCGGATGCATCATCCTCATCGCCGTGGGAGCCATCCTCACGTTCGCGACCGACTGGCACATGCAGGGGGTCAACCTCGACCTGGTCGGCGTCATCCTGATGATCGTCGGCCTCATCGGCGTGACGACGTTCAGCAGCATCGCCCGCCGCCGGCGCGTGGTGGTGCCACCGCCCACCACGACGGTGGTCGAGGACCACCAGCGCAGGGAGCCCCCTTACTGACTCTTCATCACGAAACGGACGCACAGGAAAATTAAAGACAACCGTGAGCAGTCCGTTACTCGGGACAACTTGTCGGCTTATAGAGACTTCGTGAAGACTTGTGGGGACTGAGGGCCCGGCGTGCACAGTGCCGGGCCCGCTTTCTTCGCAACAGGGGGTCCCGGCGTGCTCGACCTCGCGGCACCCAGTGGTCCGCGACCGCACCGCGCGCGTCGCCACGCCTCCCGCCGGGCACACGCGGCCCCCGAGGAACCGGCCACGAGACCACGCCTCGCCGTCCTGATACCGGCCCACAACGAGGCGGACCGCATCGCCGCCGCCATCGACGGACTGCGCGACCAGACCCGGCGGCCCGACCTCGTCGTCGTGGTCTGCGACAACTGCACCGACGACACCGCAGAGATCGCCGTCGCGCACGGTGCCCAGGTCTTCCACACCCAGGGCAACACCCACAAGAAGGCCGGCGCCCTCAACCAGGCCATCGCCTGGATGCTGCCCCATCTCGACGACCGCGACCTGCTCCTGGTCCAGGACGCCGACACCGTCCTCGACCCCTGGTTCGCCGAGACCGCGCTCGCCACCTTCAACCGCAAGGTCGGCGCCGTCGGCGGCGTCTTCTACGGCGAGGAGGGCGGCGGCCTCCTCGGTCTGCTCCAGCGCATGGAGTTCCACCGCTACGCCTGGGAACTGGAGCGCACCGGCGGCAAGGCGCAGGTCCTCACCGGCACCGGCACCATGTTCCGCGCCCGCGTGCTGCGCGAGGTGCGGGCCGCCCGCCGCGCCGGCGTCATCGGCGGCGGCACCGGCTACTACAGCCTCGCCTCGCTCACCGAGGACGACGAGATGACGAAGGCGGTCAAGACCCTCGGCTACCGGGCCATGTCCCCGGCCGCCTGCGCCGTCACCACCGAGGTCATGCCGACCCTGGGCAAGCTGTGGCACCAGCGGCTGCGCTGGCAGCGCGGCGCCCTGGAGAACCTGCGCGACTACGGCTGGACCCGGGTCACCGCCCGCTACTTCGCCCAGCAGTTCCTGATGGGCTTCGGCGCGCTGTCCTTCCTGGTCTACCTCACCTACATGGTCACGTACACCACCCTGTACGGCTGGCCGGGCTTCTCGCCGTTCTGGACGGCGATCGGCCTGATCTTCGTGGTCGAGAAGACCGTCTCCGTACGCCGCGCCGGCCCCAGGGCCGTCCTGGTCGCGGCGCTGATGCTCCCGGAGATGCTCTACGACCTCTTCCAGCATGCCGTCTACTTCACCTCGCTGTGGGGGATGTTGCGCCGCAGCGAGGAGAAGTGGGTGGCGACATGACCCCGCCCCCCACCATGCACCCTCTCTAGGAGAAGCACGATGTACGGAAGAGTGATCGGCGCCGGAACCACGGGCGCCGGCGGCGCCACGCTGGCCGCGACCGGCCTGTGGTTGAACAGCATGGCGCTGCTCGTCACCGCCACCACCCTGGTGGCCGCGGGCGCGGCCCTCTACAAGCTGGCCCCGCGCCCGCGCCGCCGCTGAGCCCCGGGGGGCCTACTGAGGGTCCATCCCGGCCAGGACCAACGGCAGCCGGTCCGCCCCGCCCTCGGTGAGGCGGACCGGAACGCCCCAGTCCTGCTGGTGGACATGGCACGCCGGATACTCGATGGCCGGGTCGTCGTCGCACGAGGCCGCCATCGCGGAGACGTGCAGGACCCCTTCCTCGATCCCGGGGTTGAGCTCCAGCGTCCGGGAGAGGTCGGTGTCCGCGCCCTCGCCCTGGAGGAGCAGGTCAGCCGGGGTGGAGGAGACCAGCAGCCGGGTCGACGGGCCGTACCGCGTGTCGAGCTTCTGGCCGGCCGGGGCCTGGAAGACGACGTCCAACCGCAGCTTGCCCGGCGCCACTTCGGTGGCGGCGCGCTGCGTCCGATGGGCGACGGCCTCCACTCGCACCGCCTCCTCCGGCAGCCGCAGCCGGGTCAGCCGGTGCCGGGCGGACTCCACGACCACGACGTCCCCGCCGACGAGCACCGCGTCGCTGGGCTCCCGCAGGTCCGTGGCGAGGGTCGTGACCTCGCCGGTCGCGGGGTCGTAGCGGCGCAGTGCGTGGTTGTAGGTGTCGCTGACGGCGACCGAGCCGTCGGGCAGCGCGGTCACGCCCAGCGGATGCTGGAGCAGCGCCTGCCCCGCGGCCCCGTCCCGGTGCCCGAAGTCGAACAGCCCGGTGCCGACGGCGGTGTGGACGACGCCCTCCCGGTCCGCCCACCTGAGCGCGGACGTCTCGGAGTCGGCGATCCACAGCCGCTGCCCGTCGGCGGAGACCGCGAGCCCGGACGGCTGCGCGAACCACGCCTCGGCGACCGGCCCGTCGACGAGCCCCTCGTTGGTGGTACCGGCGGCGACGGCCACGGTCCCCGCCTCGGGGTCGTAGGTCCACAGCTGGTGGATGCCGGCCATGGCGATCCACACGCGCCCGTCGAACAGGGCCACGTCCCACGGCGAGGAGAGGTCGGTCTCGCGCCCGGGACCCGAGACCGGCGACCCCTGCCACCACTGCCTGCCCGTGCCCGCCAGCGTCGTCACCGCTCCGGAGGCGAGGTCGAGGCGCCGCAGCGCGTGATTGACGGTGTCGGCGACGACCACGGAGGTGTCGTCGAGGAGCGCGAGCCCCTGCGGCTCGTTGAAAGCCGCCGTGCCGGCGCCGCCGTCGGCGAAGCCACGCGCCCCGGACCCGATCCTCCGGACGACGCTCTCGCCGTCGGCGGCCAACTCGACCAGCTGATGCCGTGTGGTGTCACTGACGAGGAAGTTCCCGCCCGGCAGCACGAGGGCCTTGCCGGGGAAACGCAGGGCCGTCGGCTCCGGCTCCGGTGCCACGTACGGTCCGTCGCCGCGCCGCAGCGTGCCCTTCGCCTCGTGCTCGGCCTCCAGCTCCGCCACCAGCCGCTCGATGGCGTGCACATGCCCCTCACCGGCGTGCTGCGCGACGACGTACCCCTCGGGGTCGATCACGACGAGCGTGGGCCAGGCGCGCACCGCGTACTGCTTCCACGTCGCGAGCTCCGGGTCGTCCAGCACCGGATGCCCGACTCCGTACCGCTCCACCGCGTCCACGACGGCCTGGTGCTCCGCCTCGTGCACGAACTTCGGCGAGTGCACCCCGATGACGACGACGGTGTCCCGGTGCTTCTCCTCCAGCTCCCGCAGCTCATCGAGAACATGCAGACAGTTCACACAGCAGAAGGTCCAGAAATCCAGGACGACTATGCGTCCGCGCAGGTCGGCGAGGGTGTACTGCTGCCCGCCCGTGTTCAGCCAGCCGCCCTTGCCGATCAGCTCGGGGGCGCGGACACGAACGCGGCGGGGGGCCTTGTCGGGTGCGGAGTCGGTCATGCGTCAAGAGTGCCACCCGCCACCGACAGTCACGTCGGCGCGTGCCCCGCCGCCGCGTCCGCAGGACGACCGTGCGCGTGCGGCGCGAGACCGGACTCGGCCCGTCGGCCTACAGCCGGCGTTTCGGACCGGCCGCCGGGGAACCGGTGACGACATGAGATTCCTCGTACGCGAGCGGCTGCTCGCCTTCGGTGACGACTACTGGATCGAGGACGACCGCGGCAACAGGGTGTACCTCGTCGACGGCAAGGCGATCCGGCTGCGGGACACCTTCGAGCTGAAGGACACGCAGGGGCGCGTCCTGATCGACATCCACAAGAAGATGTTCGCCCTGCGCGACACGATGGTGATCGAGCGGGACGGCGAGCCGCTGGCGACCGTACGGCGCAAGCGGCTGTCACTCCTGCGCAACCACTACCGGGTGACCCTCGCGGACGGCCGCACCGAGCTCGACGTCAGCGGGAAGATCCTCGACCGGGAGTTCGCCGTCGAGTACGACGGCGAACTGCTCGCCGTCGTCTCCCGGCGCTGGCTGCACGTGCGCGAGACGTACGGCGTCGACGTCGTGCGGGAGGACGCGGACCCGGCGCTGCTGATCGCGGTGACGGTGTGCGTGATCCACCTGGCCGACAGGGAACGGGACGACGGCTGAGGGCCGGGCGGGCCCACCCGGCCGTCCGGGCCCGGCACGGGCTGTGGGCCGTACAACCATCCTTCGGCCTGGCATGTCTGACCTCATGTCAGACGCCGACCTCGGTTGGCTTTCCGAACCTGTCCGCCGGGAAGGCCGGCCCTCTCGCCGTTCCCGGCACTTCTCCTGTGGAGAGTGCATGCGTATTCGCGTTCCCGCGGCCGCCGCCGTCGTCTGCGGCGCTCTCGCGCTGACCGGCGCCACCGTTCCCACTGCCCAGGCGGCCGACACGGCGGGTGCCGCGCGCCCCTGGCAGCTAGCCCACTCCGCCCCCGCAACGGGGAAGTCCGCCTTCACGGCATCCGCCGCCGAGCCGTACAAGCTGGCGGTGACCTTCTCGAACGTGAAGATCGCGGGCAACAAGTCCGCGGTGTCCGTGGGCACGAGTGCCATCGTGCACGTGCCCTACAGCTTCACCCTCACGGCGACCAACGTGGACGGCCTCACCGACGACGACTTCTACGTCGGCCTGGACCTGTACCGGGGCTCCGCCTCGTCCCCGACGGCCGACCTGTACGGAGACAACGCGGCGACGTGCAGCGTCACCTCCTCCACGTCCTCCTCCGAGGGGGTCGTCACCGTGGAGACCTGCAAGGGGACCGTCGACATCTACCCCAAGTACGACCTCCACAACTCCGACGCCGGAACGAGCTGGCATTCGGTGGCCTGGGCCGTCGCCTACAACGGCCAGAACCCCAGCAACCCGGCGGACGTCAGCAAGATCGGCACCGCTGCCAGGACCGGGCTCTCCTCACCCGCGGTCCAGCGCCTGTCCAGGCTCACGACGAACGCGGCGCCCGAGCCGGTCAAGAAGGGCAAGACGGTCACGGTCACCGGTGCTCTCACCCGCGCGAACTGGGAGACCCACAAGTACGCCGGTTACACGGGCCAGAAGGTCAGGCTGCAGTTCCGCAAGAAGGGCACCAGCGTCTACAAGACCCTCAAGACCATCAGCTCCGACAGCCACGGCAACCTCAAGACGACCTACAAGGCGACGGCCGACGGTTACTGGCGCTACTCCTTCGCGGGAACGTCCACCACCCCGGCCGTCTCGGCCGCGGGCGACTACGTCGACGTCAAGTGACCACGCGCCCGTGCCGGGCGTCGCGAGCCGGTGAACCTTTCCGGTCGCAGCACTACGCCGTGTAAGGCCTGGTGGGCGGCTGGAGGGCGGGTACCCGGTCCTTCAGGGCCGGGAACTGCTCGCGGGTCGTGGCGACCTTCGCCGGGTCGAAGTCGACCGTGAGGACCTCTTCGCCCGGGCCCGCCTCGGCCAGCACCTCGCCCCACGGATCCACCACGATCGAGTGACCCGCCTGTGGAACTCCGGCATGCGTCCCGGCCGTTCCACAGGCGAGCACGAACGCCTGGTTCTCGACCGCCCGAGCCTGGGCCAGCAGCGTCCAGTGCGCCCGGCGGCGCTCCGGCCACCCCGCGGGGATCACCAGGGTCTCGGCACCGGCGTCGACGAGACCGCGGAAGAGTTCGGGGAAGCGGAGGTCGTAGCAGGTCGCCAGGCCGAGCGTGGTGCCCGGCAGCCGGACCGTCACCAGCTCCCGCCCCGCGCCCATCAGCACGGCCTCGCCCTTGTCGAAGCCGAAGCGGTGGATCTTGCGGTAGGCGGCGGCCGGCTCACCGGAGGGGGAGAAGACGAGAGACGTGTTGTAAAGGGGGCCCTCGGGGTCCCGTTCCGGGATCGATCCCGCGTGCAGCCACACGCCCGCGTCGCTCGCGGCCTTGGCCATCGCCTCGTACGTCGGACCCTGGAGCGGCTCGGCCTCGGCGGCGAACTCCTCGTAGGCGAAGGCCCCGGTGGTCCACAGTTCCGGCAGCACCACGAGGTCCGCCGCGCCGGCCTGCTCCCGCACCAGCGAGGCGACCCGAGCCCGCCGCGATTCGACCGATTCGCCCTCTTCTACGGCGATCTGGATCAGAGAGGCGCGCACACTACCACCGTCCTGGCATTCGAGCCGTCCACACGGGCCTACGATCGTCACACGAAAGCACTGCCGGGGTGCCTCACAGCAGCGTAACTTAGCGTTTCACGACACCCGCCGACAGCCGCCGACCGTCACCGTCTCCCGCTGGCAACGCCGCCACCCGCCGCCATCACTGCCCGTGCACCGACCGCCGAGGGGTCCCGTTCCGTGAGTCTGCATCCCACCCTCCAGCCCTACGCCGACGCCTGGACCCACTCCATCGAAGCGATATCCGAGCTGGTGCAGCCGCTCGCGGAGGGCGAGTGGAACCGGCGAACCCCGTGCCCCGGCTGGTCGGTCCGCGATGTGGTCTCGCATGTGATCGGTCTCGACAGCGAGATGTACGGCGACCCGCGCCCGATCCACTCACTCCCCCGCGATCTTTTCCACGTCACCAACGACATCCAGCGGTACATGGAGATGCAGGTCGACGTCCGCCGCCACCACACCGCGCCGGAGATGACCTCCGAACTGGAACTGATGATCATCCGGCGCAACCGGCAGCTGCGGGGCGAGTCGCGCCAGCCGGACGCCGTCGTGCGCGGCCCCCTCGGCACGGAGCTGACGTTCGAGGAGTCGATGCGGGCGCACGCCTTCAACGTGTGGGTACACGAACAGGACCTGCGCGCCGCCCTCGGCCACCCGGGCAACCTCGACTCCCCGGGCGCGCACATCGCCCGTGACGTGCTGCTCGCCGAGCTGCCGGCCGTCGTCGCCGACCGCGCCGACGCCCCGCGCAGCTCCGCCGTCGTCTTCGACGTCAACGGCCCGATCGAGTTCCTGCGCACCATCCGGGTCGACATCCAGGGCCGCGGCACCCTGGAGACGGTCCCCGCGCTCGGCCCCGCCGCCTCCTTCACCCTCGACTGGGAGACGTACGTCCGGCTGGCATGCGGCCGGGTGTCCCTGGAATCCGTCGCGGACCGGGTGAAGGCGGAGGGCGAACCGGAACTGACGGCGGCGATCCTGCGGAACTTCGCCGTCACGAAGTAACCACGTGGCGGACAACGGAACGGGCCCGCCGCGTGGATCACGGCGGGCCCGTCCTGTCACGGGTCAGCCCAGCTTTGCGAAGCCGTAGTTCAGCAGCTTCGTGGCGTCCGTGGCTCGCTGCGTGACGGAGCTGGAAGCCAGCACCGTGCCGACAACGGTCTTGCCGTTGCGGGTGGCGGCGAAGACGAGGCAGTACTTCGCCTCCGGGCCGGAGCCCGTCTTCACACCGATGGTGCCGCTGTAACTGCTCAGCAGCGTGTTGGTGTTGGTCCAGGCACCCATGGTGCGGATGGAGCCGGTCTTGGTGACCGTCTTGGCGGTGTACGACTTGGTCTTGACGACCGTGCGGAACGTCGAGTTCTTCAGCGCCTTGCTGGCGAGAACCGTCAGGTCCTTGGCGGTGGAGTAGTTGGAGCCGTTGCCGATGCCGTCGAACGAGTCGAAGTGCGTGTTCGTCATACCGAACGACTTCGCCTTGTTGTTCATCTTGGCGATGAAGTTCTTCACGCGGGCGGCCCGCGTCGTACCCGTGCCGAACTTGTCGGCCAGCGCGTAGGCGGCGTCGCAGCCGGACGGCAGCATCAGCCCGTAGAGCAGCTGACGGACGGTGACCTTGTCACCCACGATCAGGTGCGCGGACGACGCGTTGTTCGCGACGATGTAGTCGCTGTACGCCTTCTGGATGGTGACCTTGGCGTCCAGATTCAGGTTCGTCTGCGACAGCACGACGGCCGCGCTCATGATCTTCGTGGTGGATCCGGTGGAAAGCTTGGTGTTGGCGCCCTTGCCGTACAGCTGCGCGCTGTTGGCGTTGTTCATCACGTAGCCGGTCTTGGCAACGATCGTGGGCGTCGTGACGGCCTGCGCGGGTGCCGCGGCGAGGACTCCTCCGGCGAGCACTGCACTGGCCGTGGTGAGGACGGCGGCGGCTCGGCGAACTCGGATGCCCTTGATGGCGGTTATCAACTGAAATACCCCGATTATGTCGGATTTCCGTGAGGTGCGGCCGAGTTGGCATGGGGAAAGTTGGTGGGGCCGCACGTGTGTGACACGTAAGTAGCACAGAAGGTTGTGCGCCCGCTGGGGCGAATTTCTGATTACCCCTGGTTCCCTCGCAGTCGGCTGTCCGGGGCACGGGCCAACTCGGTCCCGCATGCTGGACCTTCCTCGCGATGCGTACGTGTTGTATCTATCCTGTGGCCATGCCGTCCTCAGCCCCGCCCGCGCTCGTGAAGGATCCGTCGCCGATCAAACAGCCGCCCGCCGCCGAGCGGGTCTACGCCCACGTCAAGCAGGGTGTCCTGGACCGTCGTTACGAAGGCGGCACCCTCCTCACCGAGGGCGAGCTCGCCGAGGCCGTCGGGGTCTCCCGCACCCCCGTGCGGGAGGCGCTGCTGCGGCTCGAGGTGGAAGGGCTGATCAAGCTCTACCCGAAGAAGGGCGCGCTGGTCCTGCCGGTGTCCGCGCAGGAGATCGCGGACGTGGTGGAGACCCGGCTGCTGGTCGAGGAGCACGCGGCGCGCAAGGCCGTGCCCGCGCCCGCCGGCCTCATCGAACGCCTCGAGGAACTGCTCGCGAAGCAGAAGGAGCAGGCCGCGGCCGGCGACCTGGCGGGCGCAGCGGTCACGGACCGCTGCTTCCACGCGGAGATCGTCCGCAGCGGGGGCAACGAGATCCTGTCCCGGCTCTACGACCAGCTCCGCGACCGCCAGTTGCGCATGGGCGTCGCCGTCCTGCACTCCCACCCCGACCGGATCGCCAAGACGCTGACCGAGCACGAGGAGATCCTCGAGGCGCTGCGCGCGGGGGATGCCGAGGGGGCCGTCGGGCTCGTCCACCGGCACATCGGCTGGTTCTCGCACCTGGCCCGCGGGGAGGTCCGATGAGCACCGCCCGGCCCGGAGCGAACTCCACCCTTCCGGGTGACCCGCCCGGCGGCCGTCGCGCGATGACCGTCTGGGGGATAGGCGTCTCCGTCTACTTCGTCGCCGTCATCTTCCGTACGTCGCTGGGAGTCGCCGGTCTCGACGCGGCCGAACGCTTCCAGGTGAACGCCTCGGCCCTGTCGACCTTCTCGATCCTCCAGCTCCTCGTCTACGCGGGCATGCAGATACCGGTCGGCCTGCTGGTGGACCGGCTCGGCACCAAGAAGGTGCTGACGATCGGCGTCGTCCTGTTCACCGCCGGACAGCTGGGCTTCGCCCTGTCCCCGACGTACGGCACGGCCCTCGCCTCACGCGCGCTGCTCGGCTGCGGTGACGCGATGACGTTCATCAGTGTGCTGCGGCTCGGGACCCGCTGGTTCCCGGCGCGGCGCGGACCGCTGGTGGCACAACTGGCGGGCCTCGCCGGGATGGCGGGGAACCTGGTCTCCACCCTGCTGCTGGCCCGTCTGCTGCACGGGGTCGGCTGGACGGCGGCGTTCGCGGGCAGCTCCGTGGCGGGTGTCGTCGTCCTGGTGCTGCTCGTCCTCTTCCTGAAGGACCACCCGGAGGGTCACGAACCGGAGCCCTTCCCGCACCGGGGCGCCGCGTACGTCCGCCGTCAGATCGCCGCGTCGTGGCGGGAGCCGGGGACCCGGCTGGGCCTGTGGGTGCACTTCACCACACAGTTCCCGGCGATGGTGTTCCTGCTGCTGTGGGGGCTGCCGTTCCTGGTGGAGGCGCAGGGGCTGTCGCGGGCCACGGCCGGCGAACTGCTGACCCTGGTCGTCCTGTCCAACATGGTCGTGGGCCTGGTCTACGGCCAGATCGTCGCCCGCCACCACGGGGCGCGGCTCCCGCTGGCGCTGGGCACGGTGGGCGCCACGGCGCTGATGTGGGCGGTGACCCTGGCCTACCCGGCCGAACACGCCCCCATGTGGCTGCTGATCCTGCTCTGCTCGGTGCTGGGCGCCTGTGGCCCCGCCTCGATGCTCGGCTTCGACTTCGCGCGACCCGCGAACCCGCCGGAGCGTCAGGGAACGGCCTCCGGGATCACCAACATGGGTGGTTTCGTGGCGTCCATGACGACGCTGTTCCTGGTCGGTGTGCTGCTGGACGCGACCGGCGGGGACTACACGATCGCGTTCTCGGTCGTCTTCGTCCTCCAGGCCCTCGGTGTCAGCCAGATCCTGCGACTGCGCAGGCGGGCGGCGAAGCGGGAACGTGAGCGGCTGGTGGCGAGCCGGGTGGAGACGGTGCACGTGCCGGCGTAGTCGGCAGCACGGCCCTCCGACCCCGCCCTGCCGGTGGCGGCCCCCGCCGGAACAGGGGCCGCCCGTTGCTCCGGCTCCTACGCCCAGGTGATCAGCCGCTTGGGCTGTTCCAGGATCGCCGCCACGTCCGCCAGGACCTTCGAGCCCAGTTCGCCGTCGACCAGCCGGTGGTCGAAGGAGAGCGCCAGGGTCGTCACCTGACGGGGCTTGACCTTGCCCTTGTGGACCCACGGCTGGAGCCTGATCGCACCGACCGCGAGGATCGCGGACTCGCCGGGGTTGAGAATCGGAGTGCCGGTGTCGACGCCGAACACGCCGACGTTGGTGATCGTCACCGTGCCGCCCTGCATGGCGGCGGGGGACGTCCTGCCCTCGCGCGCCGTGGAGACCAGCTCGCTCAGCGACTCGGCCAGCTGGGGCAGCGTCATCGCCTGCGCGTCCTTGATGTTGGGGACGAGCAGGCCCCTGGGCGTGGCGGCGGCGATGCCCAGGTTGACGTAGTGCTTGACCACGATCTCCTGCGCGGCCTCGTCCCAGGAGGCGTTGATCTCCGGGTGGCGCCGGATCGCGACCAGCAGGGCCTTGGCGATCAGCAGCAGCGGATTGACCCGCAGCCCCTGCATGTCGTACTTCTCGGGGGCCTGCTTCAGCTCTTCGACGAGCTTCAGCGTGCGGGTGACGTCGACCGTCACGAACTCGGTGACATGCGGCGCGGTGAACGCCGAGCCGACCATCGCCGCCGCCGTCGCCTTGCGGACGCCCTTGACCGGGACACGGGTCTCGCGGGCCGAGTCGTACGACACCACCGGCGCCGCCACGGGGACGGCGGCCGGCGCGGGAGCCGGGGCCTGCGGGGTGGCGGTGACCGGCTCGGGGGCCTGGGCCGGGGCCGCCGCCGCGTGGACGTCCTCGCGGGTGATGACGCCGTCCGGGCCGGTCGGGACCACCGCCGTGAGGTCCACGCCGAGGTCCTTGGCCAGCTTGCGCACCGGCGGCTTCGCCAGCGGGCGGTCCTTCACGGCGGCGCCCCCGTGGCCGTTCAGCTCGGCCTGGACGGCGGCCGCCGCGGGCTCCTGGGCCGGGATGCCGGTGCCCGTGCCCTTGCGGGGGCGGCGCTTGGTGGAGGAGGCGGCCACGCCGTAGCCGACGAGGACCGGCTGACGGCCGGAGCCCGCCGGCTTCTTCTCCTCGGCGGGTGCCTTCGCGGGCGCGGGAGCCCCGGCCGCCGCGTCCGCGGGGGCGCCGCCCGCGCCCGCCACTTCCACCGCGATGATCGACGTGCCCACGTCGACCGTGGTGCCCTCGGCGAAGTGCAGCGCGCGGACCACGCCGTCGTAGGGGATGGGCAGTTCGACGGCGGCCTTGGCCGTCTCGACCTCGCACACCACCTGCCCGTCGGTCACCGTGTCACCGGGCTGGACGAACCACTTGAGGATCTCGGCCTCGGTGAGGCCCTCGCCCACGTCCGGCATCTTGAACTCGCGTACGGACGCTTCCGTCATCGTCGTCACGACCCTCTCCTCAGTACGCCAGGGCACGGTCGACGGCGTCGAGTACCCGGTCCAGGCCCGGCAGGTACTCCTCCTCCAGGCGGGCCGGCGGGTACGGGGCGTGATAGCCGCCGACCCGAAGCACCGGGGCCTCCAGGTGGTAGAAACACCGCTCGGTGATCCGGGCGGCGATCTCCGCGCCGGAACCGAAGAACACCGGCGCCTCGTGGACCACGACCAGCCGGCGGGTCTTCTCCACCGACGTCTGGATGGAGTCGAAGTCGAGGGGCGAGACCGAACGCAGGTCCAGGACCTCCAGGTCACGGCCCTCCTCGGCGGCCGCGGCGGCGACCTCCTGGCAGAGCTTGACCATCGGACCGTACGCGGCCAGCGTCAGATCGGTGCCCGCACGGACCACCTGGGCCTTGTGCAGCGGGCCGGGGATGGCCTCGGTGCTGACCTCGCCCTTGTCCCAGTAGCGCCGCTTGGGCTCGAAGAAGATCACCGGGTCGTCGCTCTGGATGGCCTGCTGCATCATCCAGTACGCGTCGGACGCGTTGGACGGGGAGACGATCTTCAGTCCGGCCACGTGCGCGAACAGCGCCTCGGGGGACTCCGAGTGGTGCTCGACCGCGCCGATGCCGCCGCCGTAGGGGATACGCACGACGACCGGGAGCTTGACCTTGCCCAGCGAGCGGGCGTGCATCTTCGCGAGCTGCGTGACGATCTGGTCGTAGGCCGGGAAGACGAAGCCGTCGAACTGGATCTCCACCACCGGCCGGTAGCCGCGCAGCGCCAGGCCGATCGCCGTGCCCACGATGCCGGACTCCGCGAGCGGGGTGTCGATGACGCGGCTCTCGCCGAAGTCCTTCTGCAGACCGTCCGTCACCCGGAAGACACCGCCGAGCTTGCCGACGTCCTCGCCCATGATCAGGACCTTGGGGTCGGTCTCCAGGGCGCGGCGCAGCGACTCGTTGATCGCCTTGGCCAGGGCCATGTTCGTGAACGTGGTGTCGGCCATCTCACTTACCCCCGTCTTCGTCCGCGAACGACGCCTGGTAGGCGGCGAACTGGGCACGCTCCTCGTCGACGAGCGCGTGCCCGTCCGCGTACACGTTCTCGAAGATGGCGAAGTGGTCCGGGTCCGGCATGGCACGGACCACTTCGCGCACTCGCCTTCCCAACGCCTCGCTCTCGGCCTCGAGTTCCGCGAAGAATCCCTCGTCCGCGTGGTTTGAGGTCTCCAGGTGGCGGCGAAGGCGCAGGATCGGGTCCTTCGCCTCCCACGCCTCGCGCTCCTCGTCGGCCCGGTACTTCGTCGGGTCGTCGGAGGTGGTGTGGGCGCCCATGCGGTAGGTGTACGCCTCTACGAGGGTGGGGCCCTCGCCGCTGCGGGCCCGCTCCAGGGCCCAGCGGGTGACGGCGAGACAGGCCAGCACGTCGTTGCCGTCGACGCGGACGCCGGGGAAGCCGTAGCCCTGCGCGCGCTGGTACAGCGGGACGCGGGTCTGCTTCTCGGTCGGCTCGGAGATCGCCCACTGGTTGTTCTGGCAGAAGAACACCACCGGCGCGTTGTAGACGGCGGAGAAGGTGAACGATTCGGCCACGTCGCCCTGGCTGCTGGCGCCGTCGCCGAAGTAGGCGATCACCGCGCTGTCCGCGCCGTCCTTGGCGACGCCCATCGCGTATCCGGTCGCGTGCAGCGTCTGGGAGCCGATGACGATCGTGTAGAGCTGGAAGTTGTTGCTGTTCGGGTCCCAGCCACCGTTGTTCACCCCCCGGAACATGCCGAGCAGGTTGGTGGGGTCGACCCCTCGGCACCAGGCCACACCGTGCTCGCGGTAGGTCGGGAAGACGTAGTCGTCGTCGCGCAGGGCCCGGCCGGAGCCGATCTGGGCGGCCTCCTGGCCGAGCAGGGACGCCCACAGGCCCAGCTCGCCCTGGCGCTGCAGTGCGGTGGCCTCGGCGTCGAAACGACGGGTGAGCACCATGTCGCGGTAGAGGCCGCGGAGCTCTTCGGGGGTGACACCGGCGACGTACTTGTCGTACTCGGCGTTCTTCACGCGCTTGCCCTCGGGCGTCAGCAGCTGTACGAGTTGGGGCTCGGCGCCTGGCGCGTTCCTTGCGGTCGTGCGCTTGCCGGCCGTGCTCTTGGTTCCGGCGCTGCGTCGCGGTTTGCGCGCGGCAGTGCTCTCCACGGTCACGTGTGCTCCTCCGTCGGTCCGGCTACCCGGGTTCGCCGGGAGCCTGGGGGTCCCCCCAGCTCCGTTCAGGAGCCTGGGGGAGGCTCACCTGCACCCCCGCGGTCGCACGGGGTGGGTGCGGCCAGACGGGCACAGGCGTGACAGGTGCCCCGGCGAGCGCCCTGCAACAGGCACGTTACCCACAGCTCCACATTTCTGTGAAACCCCTCCTGACCTGCGTTTTTGCTTGGATTTCCAAGTAAATCGCCAAATCGGGGACTCTGCCTGGTCACAGCCTTGCAGGGGGCCGGAACAACGGCACGTTATCCCGGTGACCCAGGTCACGGGAAGGGTTCACTTACGGGAACCGCGTCCGAAAATCCGATGCGAATTTCAGCCATCCGGCCGCAGGAGCCCCCGCCCGCCCCTCGCCTCCCGGAACGAACATCCCGCGATCACCTGTGACAGCCGATGACCTTCTGTGACAGTTCCCAGTTCACGTGCAGGCGCACGCCATCCTCGACATCCCGTGCTCAGCCGGGGCGACACCCCCGTCGGCGTTCGCCGACCGAGCGGACCGAGCGGACCGAGCCCGAGCCGCACGAAACACACACGCGCGCGTGGAGCCTTGTCACGGCTCCACGCGCGCGTGGTGGAAAAATGGCCGAAATCGGCGGAAACGACAGACGGTGGACGGGGCGGCGGACGCCGGTCAGTTGCCGAGGTTGCCGAGGGTCGTCGTCCCCTGGTCCGTACCGCTCGTGGTCCCCTCCGTCTCACCGGTCCCGCCGTCCGCCCCGGGGTCGCCGGTGCCGGGGTCCGTGCCCGTCGGCTCGCTCGACGGCGCCGACTCCGTGTCCGTCGCCGTCGGCTGGCTGGTGACCGTCTGGGACGGGGTGTACGACGGGGTGTGGGAGGGCGTGTACGACGGGGTGTAGTTCTGGCCGGCCCCCGAACCCGTGCTGTCGTCCGTGTTGTCGTCCGTGGAGGTCTCGCTCTCCTCGTCCGTCGGGGACGCGCTGGGCTGCTCCTCGGTCGCGGACTGCGTGGCGCTCGGCGACTTCGTGGTGCCGTTGTCGCCGGTGCCCGAACTCTTGTTGTTCAGGGCGAGCGCGACGCCCGCGGCGATGGCGATCACCGCGAGGACGGCGAGAATCCACAGCTTGCCGCGGCCGCTGCCCCTGTTGCCGTGCCCCTCGAACCCGCCGTCGTCACCGCCGCCGTACCCCGTGGGCAGGATCGGCTGGGGGATCTGCGAGGTGCTGGAGCCGTCGTGGTGCGGCATCACCGTGGTGCCCGCGTAGCCGCCCGCGGCCGCGCCCCCGGCGACCGGTCCGGTGTTCCAGGTGCCGGTGTGGCCGCCCTGGTCGTAGAGCATCTGCAGCGCGTACTGGACGAGTCCGCGCATCTCCTCGGCCGTCTGGAAACGGTCGTCGGGCTCCTTGGCGAGGGACCGCATGACGAGGCCGTCGAGTTCCGGCGGGCACTCGCCGCCCGAGGTCTGGGACGGCGGCACCGGAATGTCCTGGACGTGCTGGTAGACCACCGACAGCGGAGTCTCGCCGGTGAACGGCGGGCGCAGCGCCAGGAGTTCGTAGAGCAGGCAGCCCGTCGCGTACAGGTCGGAGCGGTGGTCGACGGCCTTGCCCAGCGCCTGCTCCGGGGAGAGGTACTGCGGGGTGCCCATGACCATGCCGGTCTGCGTCATCGTCGTGGACGCGCCGTGCAGGGCGCGCGCGATGCCGAAGTCCATCACCTTGACGGCGCCGTTGTGCGTGATGATCACGTTGGCGGGCTTGATGTCACGGTGCACGATGCCGTGCTGGTGCGAGTAGGCGAGCGCCTCCAGCACCCCGGAGGTGATGATCAGGGCCTGCTCGGGGCCCGGTGCCTCAGCGTTGAGGAGCAGGTCACGGATCGTGCGCCCCTCGACGATCTCCATCACGATGTACGGCACGCTCTGGCCGCCCACGAAGTCCTCGCCGGAGTCGTAAACGGCGACGATCGCGTGGTGGTTGAGGCCGGCCACGGACTGCGCCTCACGCGTGAAGCGGGCCTTGGACACCGGGTCCTCGGCGAGGTCCGCGCGCAGCAGTTTGACCGCTACGGTCCGGCCGAGCCGTACGTCCTCGGCCGCGAAAACCTCGGCCATACCGCCCCGGCCGAGTCTGCGGGTGAGCCGGTACCGGCCGTCGCCGACCAGCCCGCCGTTGCCCCAGTTCTCCGGCGCGTCTGACATACCGCCGCCAGCCGCCTCGGGGTCGGACGGGCCCTGAGCGCGCTGCTGTGCCATCAGTCCTCGCCGTCGTTTCTGCCCGCGGTGCGCGCGGTGTTGTCACGGTCTCCGTCGGCCACGCTACAGCCTCCGCGCAAGCCGCCGGTCCGGGATGAGCCCCTGATGAGCCCCGCGGCCGTTCCAGGGCGGACCGGCCATCAAACCCGGACAACGGGTCGGCGTGCAAATTGTGTGTACCGGCCGTACGGCACCTGTAACGCTTGCGCGACGCTTCTTTCTCGTAGGGTCACGGAACGGGCACCGAGCTTGACGTGTCAGTGCCCTGCGGCAGACTTGGCCGGGAATAGCACTATCGATCAACGATGGTCAACGGCATCGGCGACAGTCCACGGCACCGTCGACGGCGTCCGAAGGCCTACGGGGGACTCAGAGGATGAGCCAGGACGGCGCACACGGCCAAGGCCCCGGGCGGGCCATCGCCGGCGGCCGCTATCAGCTGCGCGACTTGCTCGGCCAGGGCGGCATGGCCTCGGTGCACCTCGCGTACGACTCCGTGCTGGACCGCCAGGTCGCGATCAAGACACTCCACACCGAGCTGGGCCGCGAACAGGCCTTCCGCGAGCGGTTCCGCCGCGAGGCCCAGGCAGTGGCCAAGCTCACGCACACCAACATCGTCTCCGTCTTCGACACCGGCGAGGACGACGTGAACGGCCTGACTACGCCGTACATCGTCATGGAGTACGTCGAGGGCCGCCCGCTCGGCTCGGTGCTCGACGAGGACGTACGGCAGCACGGCGCGATGCCCGCCGACAAGGCGCTGAAGATCACGGCGGACGTGCTGGCCGCGCTGGAGATCAGTCACGAGATGGGGCTGGTCCACCGCGACATCAAGCCGGGCAACGTGATGATGACGAAGCGCGGTGTCGTCAAGGTCATGGACTTCGGCATCGCGCGCGCGATGCAGTCCGGTGTGACGTCGATGACGCAGACCGGCATGGTCGTCGGCACCCCGCAGTACCTCTCGCCCGAACAGGCCCTGGGCCGTGGTGTGGACGCCCGCTCCGACCTGTACTCGGTCGGCATCATGCTGTTCCAACTGGTCACCGGGCGGCTGCCGTTCGACGCCGACTCGCCGCTGGCGATCGCGTACGCGCACGTGCAGGAGGAGCCGGTGGCGCCCTCCTCGATCAACCGCTCGCTGCCGCCGGCCGTGGACGCGCTCGTCGCCCGCGCGCTGAAGAAGAACCCGAACGAGCGTTTCCCGACCGCCGTCGCCATGCGTGACGAGTGCCTGCGCATCGCCGCCTCCCTCCAGCCGGCCGCGCCGAGCATCGTCCCCGGCACCCCGCCGCAGAGCGGCTCGGGCGTCGGCTCCGCCGTGTTCCCGCCGGTCGGCCAGAACACCCCCCGGCCGCCCGTGGACCACGTCCGGACGCCGTACCAGCCTGCCCCAACGCCCGCCCCGAACAACCCGTACGGCACCCCGGCGCCCGCCCCTGCGTCGTACGGCTACCCGCAGCAGGGCGGCTACCAGACGCCCGCTCCGGCCTACGGCCACCAGCAGGGGCCGCCGACGCCCCCGGCGTACCACCTCCCCCCGCAGCACCCGACGGCGGTGCCGCCGGGCGGCGGCAGGAACAGCAAGCTGGTGGTCATCGGCTCGGCCGTGGTCGCGGTGGTGGCGGTGGGCGGGTTTCTGATGAGCCTCACGTTCAACAGGAGCGACAGCAGCGGCGGCGGCAGCGCCGACTCCAGCGCCTCGGCGTCGGCGACGAAGGCGGCGGGCTACCGCGGCCCGGACACGTCCAAGACGATCGAGTCGACCGAGTGCACCGAGCCGGAGGAGTCGTACAACGACCCCGACAAGGTCCGGATCCCGAGCTTCAAGTACAAGTACCTCGCGTCGGTCAAGGAGTGCTTCCAGGCCGCCGGCTGGAAGATGAAGATCAAGTACGTGGACGAGAACACGTACGGCGACGGCGCGGTCATGGACCAGTTCCCGTCCGCCGGTACGGACGTCGACCCGGACGCCGTGCCGGAGATAGAGCTGAGCGTGTCGACGGGCAACCCGGCGTCGTCCTGAGAGGGAAAGAGGGGCAGAGAAAGAGGGCCCGGCTCACCGCCGGGCCCTGCGTCGTCCACGGCTCTGACAGCGTGGTCGGTCCTGGGTGTACTGATCACGAGCGTTGTCGACGCCCGGTACCCGGGTCACCCGAAGGCAACCGACTAGAGGTACGGCCCGCCCGTCCGGCCGCCCGCGCGCGGGTCGTCACCGCCCTCGTGGCCCCCCACCCCCGGCGGCAGCGCGCGGCGCATCTGCTCCAGCTGGGCACGCGCGGCCATCTGCTGCGCGAACAGCGTGGTCTGGATGCCGTGGAACAGGCCCTCCAGCCAGCCGACCAACTGGGCCTGGGCGATCCGCAGTTCCGCGTCGCTGGGCGTCGACTCCTCGTTGAAGGGCAGTGAGAGCCGCTCCAGTTCCTCGACGAGCTCCGGCGCGAGACCGTCCTCCAGCTCCTTCACCGAGCTTGAGTGGATCTCCTTGAGCCGGGCCCGGCTCGCCTCGTCCAGGGGGGCCGCGCGCACCTCCTCCAGCAGCTGCTTGATCATGCTGCCGATCCGCATGACCTTCGCCGGCTGCTCGACCTGCTCCGTCACCGGGATCTCACGGGAGTCCTCGTCCGCGTCCACGCCACCGAGTGCCATGCCGTCCTGGCCCACGACCAGGATCTTCTGGGCGGTCTCCGGCGACCTTTCGTTCCTCGGCATCTCCATGCCGCCATTCTCTCGCACTGCCCCACCTCATCACCGTGGAGCCCCCCAGGGAAGGTGATCCACAGTTTCCCGCCCGGATCCTGCCGGGATCTCGCCCGGATCCTGCCCGGATCCCGCGCGGAGCAGTCCGGAATGCGGGTTGATGAGGCGAATGTGAATCTTGTTCCCTGAATCGTCGACTTCTTGTTCCGTCGGCGACCGGACCCGGGAGGAGGGAGCGAGCGTGACTCCATGGCGGCGGGGGTTGTGCGCGGTGGGGGTGGGAGCGGCGGTGGTCCTGCCCGGGTGCGGCCCGGCCTACGCCGCCGGGCCGGCGAACGCCGCCATGTCGGCGTCGGCCGCTCCGTCCCCCTCCCCATCTCCCTCCGAGCCCGAGCGCGCCGGGAGCCGGGCCGGTGAGGGGCGGGCACGGCCGGGACGCCCGGACGAGGACCGCGACGAGCACGCCGAGGACGAGGACACCGGCGACGGCACGGGCGGGGAGGGGGTGGGCGAGGACGACTCCGAGGCCACCGGCGATCCCGACGCCGAGTCGACGCCCGACGGCGATGCCGATCCGGACGCGGAGAGCGACACGGGGACCGACGCGGGGGACGGCTCCGAGTCGCCCGCCGGCGTCGCACCGGAGGGGTCCGAGGCGCCGCAGGACGGGCTGCGGCAGGCCGCAGCGCCGGGCGAGCGGGCCGACGGGCCGGTGCTGCGGATCCTGCCGCTGGGCAGCGGACTGGTCCTCATCGGGCTGGGCCTCGCCCTCGGCCTCGCCGCCCTGCGGCTGCGGCGGTCCTGAACCGTCGGCTCTCCGGGAGAGCTCAGGGTGCGACGAGCAGCACCTTGCCGACGTGACCGCTGTCCTCGAGGATCCGGTGCGCTGCGGCCGCTTCGCTCATCGGGAGTTCGCGGTCGACGACGGGGCGGATGTGGCCGTCCGCGATCAGCGGCCAGACATGTTCGCGTACGGCCGCGACGATGGCCGCCTTCTCCTCCAGCGGGCGGGCCCGCAACGAGGTCGCGCTGATGGCGCCGCGCTTGCCCAGGAGCGCACCGATGTTCAGCTCGCCCTTGATGCCGCCCTGCATGCCGATGATCGCGAGTCGTCCGTTGACGGCGAGGCTCTGGACGTTGCGGTCCAGGTACTTCGCGCCCATGTTGTCGAGGATGACGTCGGCGCCCGCGCCGCCGGTGGCCGCCTTCAGCTCTGCGACGAAGTCCTGGTCGCGGTAGTTGATCAGGATGTCGGCGCCGAGTTCGGCGCACTGGTCCAGCTTCTCCTTCGTGCCCGCGGTGACGGCGATCCGCGCTCCGGCCGCCCTGGCGAGCTGGATCGCCATGGTGCCGATGCCGCTGGAGCCGCCGTGCACGAGCAGCGTCTCACCGGGTCGCAGGTGGGCGATCATGAAGACGTTCGACCACACCGTGCAGGTCACCTCGGGCAGCGCGGCCGCCCGCCGGAGGTCGGTCCCGTCCGGCACGGGCAGCAGCTGGCCGGCCGGCACCGCGACCTTCTCGGCGTAGCCGCCGCCCGAGAGCAGCGCGCACACCTCGTCCCCGACAGCCCAGCCGGAGACGCCGGTCCCCAGCGCGATCACCCGTCCGGAGCACTCCAGGCCGGGGTAGGGGGAGGCGCCGGGCGGCGGGTTGTAGAAGCCCTGCCTCTGCAGGATGTCGGCACGGTTGACGGCGCTGGCCACCACCTCGACCAGGACCTCGCCCTCGCCGGGTACGGGATCGGGGACCTCGTCCCAGACCAGCGCCTCGGGACCACCAGGTTCAGGAATCGTGATCGCATGCATGAGGGCGACGCTACCCCTCCACCCCGGGCCGGGATCCGCCGGGGAAATCGGCATGCCGCAGGTGACTCAGCCGACGCGGACGATCGTGATCAGCCGGTCCGTCGGTTCCAGGACGCCGATGGCGGGATCGTCGTAGGGGAGAACCCGGTGCCCGCGTACGACACTGACCACCAGGTCGGTCATGTCGCGCGGGCCGCGGCCCGCCTCCGCCTTGGTGACGGTCCGCTCGACCAGGTCCAGGCCGCTGCCCTGCTGTATGAGGTCCTCCATGACCAAGCCGGCCGACGGGCTGAGCACGGAGAGCCCCAGCAGCCGGCCGGCCGCTCCGGCGCTGGTGATGACCTGGTCGGCGCCGGACTGCCTGAGCAGCGGCGCGTTCTCCTCCTCCCGCACCGCGGCCACGATCTTCGCCTCGGGGTTGAGCTGGCGTGCCGTCAGCGCCACCAGGACGGCCGTGTCGTCGCGCTGGGTCGCGATGATGATCCGCCCCGCCCGCTGCACCTCCGCCCGCCGCAGCACGTCACTGCGGGTGGCGTCGCCGACCACGCCCTCGTAGCCCTCGGCGGTGGCCGCGTCGATCGCCTTCGCGCTGGGGTCGATCACCACGACCCGGTCCTTGCGCACCCCCGACACGCACACCGTCCGGATCGCGGACCGCCCCTTCGTGCCGAAGCCGACGACGACAATGTGGTCGCGCAAGGGGACCTCCGGGATCGGGAACAGGTCGCAACAGGCGTGGCTCGCCGGACGTGTTGCTTCACGACGGGCGCGAACCCGCCGGGAACCATGGTGCCCATCGATCGGACCGCGACCACAGGGGGCACGCGATGAAGGACCAGGAACGACATTCCGCCCGGCCGGTGCGGCTCTCCCTCTTCAGATCCCTCTGGTACCGCTCCCGGACCGAGGCGCGGGACGACGCCGAGGCGGGACGCTCCATCACGATGCCCGTGAGCGCCGGCGTGCCACCGCTCCAGCAGGTGCTGCGCCGGCTCGCCCTCGGCCTGCTGGTACTGGCCCTGACCACGCTGATCGTCTACGCCGACCACGACGGCTACAACGACAACTCCGACGGCTCCGTCGACTTCCTGGACGCCGCCTACTACGCCACCGTCACGCTCTCCACCACCGGCTACGGCGACATCACCCCCGTCAGCGACACCGCACGGCTGGTCAACATCCTCGTCATCACCCCGCTGCGGGTGCTGTTCCTGATCATCCTGGTCGGCACCACCCTGGAGGTGCTCACCGACCGCACCCGCCAGCAGGTCCGCATCCACCGCTGGCGAATGCGCACCCGCGATCATGTCGTGGTCGTCGGCTACGGCACGAAGGGCCGGCACGCCGTGCAGACCCTCGTGGGGCAGGGCATCACCAGGAACCGGATCGTGATCGTCGACGTACAGCACAAGGCCGCCGACCTGGCCGGCGACGACGGGCTGGTGACGGTGATCGGGGACGCCACCCGCAGCGAGGTGCTGCGGCGGGCCGAGGTCCAGCATGCCTCCCGGGTGATCGTCGCCTCGCAGCGCGACGACACGGCCGCCCTGGTCACCCTCACCGCCCGCCAGCTGAACCCTCGGGCCACGATCGTCGTCGCCGCCCGGGAGGACGAGAACGTGCCGCTGCTCAAGCAGTCCGGCGCGGACACCGTGGTCACCAGTTCCTCGTCCGCGGGCCGGCTGCTCGGTGTCTCCATGGTCAGCCCGACCGTGGCGAAGACCCTGGAGGACCTGATGACCCTGGGCAGCGGGCTGGACCTCGTCGAGCGTTCCGTCACCGAGAAGGAGGCGGGACAGCCGCCCCGCAGCTCCAAGGACCTGGTCGTGGCCGTGGTGCGGGACAGGCAGCTGCTCGACTACACCGATCCCCGGCTCGAGCGGCTCCAGCAGGGGGACCGCGTGATCACGGTCCGCCGGGCCACGGCGCGGGCCCCCGAGCGGGCGTGACGGCGATTCACCGGGCAGACGGACGATGTTTCACGTGAAACCGGGGATGTTTCGCGCGAACGGCCTGTTTCACGTGAAACAGGCCGCGACCCCGGCCGAAGCCCACGGCAGGTCGAGGAGTTCCGTCTCCTGACCCGCCCGGACACCGCCAGGCGGTACGACGGCCAGCGCGTCGGCCGCCGCGACGCCCCGCAGCATGGCCGGCCCGTTGTAGTGCAACGGCACGGCGTGGTCACCCCGCAGCACCACCGGGACGAGCCGGGTGTCGGAGGGATGCCCGTGCGCCGCCTCCCTCAGGGGCAGCGTGTACGGCTCGGGGGCCGGTCGGGCGGCCAGGGTGCCCAGCAGCGGTTCGGCAAGCGTGAGCAGCCCGGAGACGGCCGCGAGGGGGTTGCCGGGCAGTCCGACGAGGTGCTGGTCCTCCCGGATGCGGGCCAGCAGCATGGGGTGACCGGGACGTACCTGGACGCCGTCGACGAGGAGTTCGGCCCCGACGCGGCGCAGCACGGGGTGGACGTGGTCGACGGGACCCGAGGCGGTCCCGCCGGTGGTCACGACCAGGTCGGCGGTGGAGGCCGTGACGGCCCGGTGCAGAGCCTCCGCGTCGTCGCCGAGCCGGCGCACGGCCGTGACCTCGGCGCCCAGGGCCCGCAGCCACGGCGGCAGCATCGGGCCGAGCGCGTCCCGGATGAGCCCGTCGTGCGGACGGCCCTCGGTGAGCAGTTCGTCACCCAGGACGAACACCTCGACCCGGGGGCGCGGGACGACGGCCAGCGTGTCGTACCCGGCGGCGGCGGCGAGTCCGAGGACGGCCGGGGTCACCATCGCACCGGAGGGCAGCAGCTGGTCGCCGCTACGGCACTCCTGGCCACGTGGGCGGATGTCCTGGCCGTGGCTCATGTCCCGGACGGGGTGGAGCCGGTCCTGTGCGTCGATGCGGCCGTGCTCGCTGCGCAGTACCGCGGTGGTGTCCGGGGGGATGCGGGCGCCGGTGGCGATCCGGGCGGCCTCTCCGTCGGCGAGAGGGCCTGGCGCGGCGCTCCCGGCCAGCACGCCCTCGTCCCGGACGCGCCAGGGGCCGGGGCCCGCGACCGCCCAGCCGTCCATGGCGGACGTGTCGAAGGAGGGCAGGTCGGTGAGGGCGGTCAGAGGGGCGGCGAGGACGTGTCCCAGGGCGTCTCCGAGGGTCACCGAGACGGGGGCGCGGCGGGCCGCCCGGGGGCGGGCGGCCCGGCCCGCGATCGTGCGGGCCTCGGGCCAGGGGGTGGCCCGGGAGCGGCCGGGCCGGTCGTTCCGGTCCTCCGGCGCACGGGAGGGACGGGACGCGTCCTTCCCGGCCGGGCCGTTCGCGTCCCGGGTGGGGGACTTGCCGTCGTTCACCAGGGCGAGCACCTCCTCGACATCGAGTTCCTCGTCGTCGCAGGTCTCGTCATCGCGAATCCCGGTGTCCTGGCCGCCCCGGGTGCCGCGGGCGGTCATCCGGCGTCCGGTCCCGTGGCGTCGCCGGGCTTGGCCTCGGCCTCCTGCTCGGCCTCCGCGGCCCAGCGCAGGGCGAGGGCGGCTGCCTTGCGGGCGGCCTCGGCGACGGCCTCGGGTCCTCCCTGGGTCTGTGCGGCCGCGTAGCCGACCAGGAAGGTCGTCAGCGGCGCCGCGGGCCGGGCGACCCCGTGCGCGGCGTCGCGGGCGAGGTCGAGGAGGACGCCGGTGTCGACATCGAGGTCGATGCCCAGTTCGTCCTTGACTGCGGAAATCCATTCATCCAACACGTGCCCATGCTCCCTGATACGTGCTCTGGCGGCGGCGATGTCGTCCCAGGTGTCGCAGTCGAAGGCGGCGACGGGGTCGGGGACGCGGGTGAGGTCGAGCCCGGCGGTCAGCCGGCGCAGCGGCAGCCCGGCGAGAGTGCCGTGAGCCGCGCCGAGCAGCCCCAGCTCCCGGCGCAGGGCGGCCGTGCGATAGGCGGCGACGAGTGGCTGGTCGCGGCCGTCGGCGTCGGTGAGCAGCGCGCCTTCGGCGCGGCCGGCCCGCAGGGCGCCCAGGAGGCGCCGTACCGTGCCGGGCGCGAGGAAGGGCAGGTCGGCGGAGAGGACGAGGACGTCGTCGGCCGTGGTGGGGCGCAGTCCGGCGTCGAGCGCGGCGACGGGGCCCGCGCCGGGCGGGTCCTCACGCGCCCAGCGCACCGGACGGGCGGTGGTCCTGGGGTCCGCGACGACGACCGTCGTCCGCGCGTCGGCGCAGGCGCCCAGCACCCGGTCGAGCAGCGGGCGCCCGCCGACCCGCACCCCGGGCTTGTCCGCACCGCCGAGCCGCCGGGCGCCTCCGCCGGCGAGCACCACGGCGTCGTACGCGCCGGTGGTGCCGCCGGGCTCGTTGGAGGTCATCCCCCGAGTATGCGGGCCGCCGTGGGGGTGAGGGCACCCCCGGCCATGGGGAACCCGGGAGCGGACACGGGGTCACAGTGTGCGCAGCAGCACCGCCGGCTGTTCGACGCAGTCCGCGACGTACCGCAGGAATCCCCCGGCCGTGCCGCCGTCGCACACCCGGTGGTCGAAGGTCAGCGAGAGCTGGACGACCTGGCGGACGGCCAGCTCGCCCTCGTGCACCCAGGGCCTGGGGACGATCCGGCCGACGCCGAGCATGGCCGCCTCCGGGTGGTTGATGATCGGCGTGGAGCCGTCGACGCCGAACACTCCGTAGTTGTTGAGCGTGAAGGTCCCGCCGGTCAGCTCCGCGGGGGTGAGGCGGCCGGCCCGGGCGGCCTCGGTGAGCCTGGCGAACTCCGCGGTGAGCCCCTCGGCGCCCCGGGCGTGCGCGTCGCGGACGACGGGCACGACGAGTCCCCGCTCGGTCTGTGCGGCGAAGCCGAGGTGCACCTGCTCGAAGCGGACGATCTCCCTGGCCTCGAGGTCGACGGTGGAGTTGAGGTCGGGGAACCGGGCCAGGGCGGCGGTGCAGATCCGGGCCAGCAGCGCGAGCAGGGAGATCTTCGGGCGGCCCGGTGCGTTCATGGCGGTGCGGGCGCGCATGAGCTCGGTCGCGTCGGCGTCCACCCAGCAGGTCGCGTCGGGGATCTCGCGACGGCTGCGGGAGAGCTTGTCGGCGACGGCGCCCCGGACGCCCTTGAGGGGGATGCGGTTGCCGTCGGCCGGAAGGGCCACGGGCGCCGGCTCGGGTGCGGGTGTCCGCAGCGCGTTCTCCACGTCCGCGCGCAGGATCAGTCCTTCGGGGCCCGAGCCCCGGAGTTCGCGCAGATCGAGGCCGTTCTCCCGGGCGAGGCGGCGCACCAGGGGCGAGATGACGGGCACGGGCCCGCCCGTCACCGGCGGAGCGCTCGCCTGCACGACGGGGCCGGCCGGAGCCTGCCGTACCCGGCGCCTGCGGGCAGGCGCCTGCGAGGTGCCGTATCCCACCAGCACGTTCCCCGAGCTCTCCGCCTCGTCGCCGGAGGCCGGGGGACCGACCGCGACCGTGATCAGCGGGGCGCCCACGGGCAGTTCGGCGCCCTCCTCGCCGAAGCGGGCGGTGACCACACCACCGTAGGGGCAGGGCACCTCCACCATCGCCTTGGCCGTCTCGACCTCGACGACGGGCTGGTCGACGGCGACCACGTCTCCGACCTGGACCAGCCAGCGCACGATCTCCGCCTCGGTGAGTCCCTCGCCGAGGTCGGGGAGCTTGAACTCCAGCACCTGTGCCATCAGTCCCCCGCTTCCCACTGCAGCCGTGCCACGACGTCCAGGACACGGTCGACGCCGGGCAGGTGATGCCGCTCCAGCATCGGCGGCGGGTAGGGGATGTCGAAGCCGGCGACGCGCAGCACCGGTGCCTCCAGGTGGTGGAAGCAGCGTTCCGTGACCCTGGCCGCGATCTCCGCGCCGGGACCGCCGAAGGAGCCCGACTCGTGGACGACGACCGCCCTGCCGGTGCGCCGTACGGACGCGGCGACCGTCTCGTCGTCGAAGGGCACCAGGGACCGCAGGTCGACGACCTCGAGGTCCCAGCCCTCGGCGCGTGCGGCCTCCGCGGCCTCGAGGCAGACCGGCACGGACGGACCGTACGTGATGAGGGTGGCGCTGTGGCCGGGGCGGCGGACCACCGCACGGCCGATCGGTTCGACAGGCGTCGGCTCCTGCGGGTTCCAGGCGTCCTTCGACCAGTACAGGCGCTTGGGTTCGAGGAAGACGACCGGGTCGTCGGAGGCGATGGCGGCGCGCAACAGGCCGTAGGCGTCGGCGACCGTGGCGGGCGTGACGACATGGAGCCCCGGAGTCGCCATGTAGTACGCCTCGGACGAGTCGCTGTGGTGCTCGACGCCGCCGATGCCGCCCCCGTAGGGGACCCGGATGGTGAGCGGGAGCGGCATCGCGCCCCGCGTGCGGTTGCGCATGCGGGACACGTGCGAGATCAGCTGCTCGAACGCCGGGTAGGCGAACGCGTCGAACTGCATCTCGACGACCGGGCGCAGACCGTACATGGCCATGCCGACGGCGGTGCCCAGGATGCCGGCCTCGGCGAGCGGGGTGTCGGTGCAGCGGTCCTCGCCGAACTCCTTCGCGAGCCCGTCGGTGACCCGGAAGACGCCGCCGAGGGTGCCCACGTCCTCACCCAGGACGTGCACGGCCGGGTCGGCGGCCATCGCGTCCCGCATGGCGCGCGTGAGGGCCTGCGCCATGGTCGCGGGCTTGAGGGCGACCGTCGTCATCGGTGGCCGCCTTCCGGGTCGTCCCGTTCCGCGTCGAGTTCAGCGCGCAGCAGGGCGCGCTGTTCGCGCAGGTGGGGCGTGTCCTCGGCGTACACGTGGGCGAAGAGGTCCATGGGGTCGAGCACCGGGTCCTCGTTCATACGGGCGCGCAGGTCGGCGGCCATCGCCTCGGCGGCGTCCCGCGCGGCCCGCCTGACGTCCTCGTCGAGCAGCCCGCGCGCGGTGAGCTCGCGTTCGATGAGCAGGACTGGGTCGTGCTCGCGCCAGGTCTCGACCTCCGCGTCGCCGCGGTAGCGGGTGGCGTCGTCGGCGTTGGTGTGGGCCTCGATGCGGTACGTGACGGCCTCGACGAGGGTGGGGCCGCCGCCCTCGCGCGCACGGCGTACGGCGTCGCCGAGGACCTCGTGCACGGCGGCCGCGTCGTTGCCGTCGACCAGGCGGCCGGGCATGCCGTAGCCGACGGCCTTGTGGGCGAGGGAGGGTGCGGCGGTCTGCTTGGCGAGCGGCACGGAGATCGCGAAGCCGTTGTTCTGGACGAGGAAGACGACCGGGGCCTGCCAGACCGCGGCGAAGTTCAGCGCCTCGTGGAAGTCGCCCTCGCTGGTGCCGCCGTCGCCGACCAGGGCGAGCGCCACCACGTCGTCGCCCTTGAGGCGGGCGGCGTGGGCGAGGCCCACCGCGTGCGGGAGCTGGGTGGCGAGCGGGGTGCACAGGGGGGCCACGCGGTGTTCGTGGGGGTCGTAGCCGGTGTGCCAGTCGCCGCGCAGCAGCGTGAGCGCCGCCACCGGGTCCACGCCGCGGGCGACGACCGCGAGGGTGTCGCGGTAGCTGGGGAAGAGCCAGTCACGGTCCTCGAGCGCCAGTGCGGCGGCGACCTCGCATGCCTCCTGGCCGGTGCTGGAGGGGTAGACGGCGAGCCGGCCCTGTTTGGTGAGGGCGGTGGCCTGGGTGTTGTAGCGGCGGCCGAGCACCAGTTGCGCGTACAGCCGCAGCAGCAGCTGCGGGTCGGCCTGCGCGGCCTTCTCGGTGCCGAGAACGCGGTAGGGCTGGGCATCGGGCAGCAGCGGCGCGGGGTCGCTGCGGGGCTGCCAGGCGGGCGGCGGGGTCGGCCGGTAGGCGCCCCGCTGCTCCATGACCGTCATGACGGCACCTCCTCGTGGGAGCGGTGTGGGAGGCGGGGCATTCTGTGACCCGTCTCACCTACCGATTGTTCGGTCGTCGGCACAATTTGGCTACTGGCCCCCCGAGGCTGTGGACAAACGGTTCTCCACAGCTTGAGATGGACGCAGTACGTCCACGGCGGAGAGGCGGGGCCACGTGGCACCTGAACAAATGGCCGAGGGCCCGGAGGGCAGTGCGGTGCCGACGCTGTCCGAAGGGCCGCAGAGCGGTGCCGCACTGCCGCCGCCGCGTCCGCTCGACGCGATCGACCGGGACATCCTGCAGATGCTCCAGGCCGACGGCCGTGCCTCGATACGGTCCGTCGCCGAGCGGGTGCACGTCTCCCGCGCCAACGCCTACGCCCGGATCAACCGGCTCGTCGAGGACGGGGTGATCCGCGGCTTCGGCGCCCGGGTGAACCATGAGCGCGCGGGGCAGGGCACGAGCGCGTACATCACGCTGAAGATCGTGCAGAACTCCTGGCGTACCGTGCGCGAGCAGCTCAGACAGCTGCCCGGCGCCTCCCACATCGCCTTGGTCGGGGGCGATTTCGATGTGCTGCTCCTGGTGCACACGCCCGACAACCGGGCGCTGCGCGAGGTGGTGCTCACCCGGCTCCAGGAGATCCCCGAGGTGCTCAGCACCCGCACGCTGCTGGTGTTCGAGGAGGAGGACCTCGAGCCGCAGGGGTGAGCCCCCTAGACCGTGCGCAGGCCGCCGAAGACCAGCCGCGCCACCGCTTCGGCCACGTCGTCCTCCGCCATTCCTCGGCCGCCCGGGCGGTACCACTCCACGATCGAGTTGATCATGCCGAAGACCAGCCGGGTGGCGAGCCGCACCTCCACGTCCGGGCGGACGTCCCCGTCGGCGGCGGCCGCCTTCAGCAGTTCGGCCACCCGGTGGTCGAAGTCGCGGCGGCGCTCCAGGGCCCACCGCTCGGTGTCGGTGTTGCCGCGAACGCGCAGCAGCAGCGTCACATAGGGCAGTTCGCCGATGAGCACCTCGACCATCCGCCGCACGACGTACTCCAGGCGCTCGACGGACCGCCCCACGCACGCGTGCTCCTCGTCGAGGATCCCGAACAGGCCGTCCAGGGCGCGGCTGACCGCCCTGCGCAGCAGTTCCTCCTTGCCGGCGACATGGTGGTAGATCGACGACTTGGAGATGCCGGCCGCCTTGGAGAGGTGCTCCATGGAGGTGCCGTCGTAGCCGCGCTCGTTGAAGACCTGGACGGCGACGGAGAGCAGGGTCTCCGGGGTGTACGTGTCGCGTTTGACGGTGGTCACGAGGCGCCCTCCCGCTTCTCGGTGGCGAAGGAGTGCCGGTAGAGCGCGAGGGACGGCGCGTAGCGGCCGGAAGGGTCGCGCTCGTGCAGGTCGTCGAGGAGGGAGAAGGCCCACATACGGCCCAGGCGGCGGCTCCATTCGAAGGGACCGAGGGGGTAGTTCACGCCGAGGCGCATCGCGGTGTCGATGTCCTCCTCGGTGGCGACGCCCTTGGCGACGGCGTCGTGCGCGAGGTCGACGATCCGGGCGACCGTGCGGGCGACGATCATGCCGGGGACGTCGCCGATGACGCTGACGTCCTTGCCGAGCGCCTGGAACAGGCCGATCGCCTCGGCGAGGGTCTGCTGCGAGGTGTCCTGGGAGGCGGACAGGGCGATCCGGGTGGCCTTGCGGTAGTCCAGGGCGAGGTCGAAGTAGACGACGTCGCGGAACTCCACGGAGGTCTGGCCGTCGGCCAGGGCGAGCTGGCCGCCGCCGGGCAGCACCAGGCGGGTGCCGTGGTCCTCCTCGTCGTCGCGGACCTGGATGCCCGCCTCGCGGATCAGCGCCAGGAGTTCGCAGGCGGGGCCCAGGTCGCCCTCGGCGACGACGTAGGCGGGCGCCTGCTGCTTCTCCGCGGTGTGCGGCTCGTCCCGCTCGGCGTCACCGGTCTCATCGGGATAGTCGTACCAGCCCTGGCCGGTCTTGCGGCCCAGGCGGCCGGACTCGACCAGGCGTCGCTGGGCGAGCGAGGGGGTGAAGCGCACGTCCTGGAAGAAGGCCTGCCACACGGAGTGCGTCACCGACTCGTTGACGTCCTGCCCGATCAGGTCGGTCAGCTCGAACGCGCCCATCCGGAAGCCGCCGGACTCGCGCAGCACCGCGTCGATGGTGGCCGGGTCGGCGCCCTGCGCCTCGTAGACGGCGAACGCCTCGGCGTAGAAGGGCCGCGCGATGCGGTTGACGATGAAGCCGGGGGTGTCGGCGCAGGCCACGGGGGTCTTGCCCCAGGAGCGTGCGGTCTCGTACGCGCGCGTGGCCGACGTGACGTCGGTGGCGTACCCGGAGACGACCTCGACCAGCGGCAGCAGCGGCGCGGGGTTGAAGAAGTGCAGGCCCACCAGGCGGCCCGGGCTGCGCAGGGCACCGCCGATGGCGGTCACCGACAGGGACGAGGTGTTGGTGGCGAGCAGACAGTCCTCGCCGACCACGTCCTCCAGCCGGCGGAACAGGTCCTGCTTGGCATCCAGCTGCTCGAGGACGGCCTCGACGACCAGGCTGCAGTCCGCGAGGTCGGCGAGGCTCTCGGCGGGCAGCAGACGGGCGCGTGCGGCGTCGCGGTCGGCGGCGGCGAGACGGTTCTTCCCGACGAGCCGGTCGAGGCGCTCGCCGATCGCGGCGGCCGCTTCCCGGGCCCGGCCGGGGACGGCGTCATACAGCCGTACGAGGTGGCCCGCGACCAACGCGACCTGGGCGATGCCCTGGCCCATGGTGCCGGTGCCGACGACGGCCACGGGGCTGCTGAGGTCGAGTGCTGTCATGTGCGCGATCCTCCCGCACGGGGTTTTCCACAGATGCGGCAGGCCCCCTTGTCCCGACCGATCGTTCGGTTACTCTAGCCCTGACTGGCCGTTCCTGCCCAGGTTTCCGCCAGGTCACGGGCTCGAAGAAGAGTTCTCACCACGAGGAGTTGGTCCCGCATGGCCACCGCCGAACTGTCCGCGCACGACCTGATCGCCCAGCACCGGCCCACCCTCGACCAGGCCCTGGAAGCGATCCGCACCCGCGCGTACTGGTCCCCGCACCCGGAGCACCCCAAGGCCTACGGGGAGTCCGGCAGCCTGGACGCCGCGGCCGGCAAGGCCGCCTTCGACGCCGTCCTCGGCACCCGGCTCGACCTCGGCCAGCCCGGCACGGACGACTGGGTGGGCGGTGAGGTCTCGCCGTACGGCATCGAACTCGGCGTCACGTACCCGCACGCGGACGTGGACGTGCTGCTGCCCGCCATGAAAGCCGGACAGCGCGCCTGGCGGGACGCGGGCCCGGAGGTCCGCGCGCTGGTCTGTCTGGAGATCCTCAAGCGGATCAGCGACCGGACGCACGAGTTCGCGCACGCGGTCATGCACACCTCCGGCCAGGCGTTCATGATGGCGTTCCAGGCCGGCGGCCCGCACGCCCAGGACCGCGGTCTGGAGGCGGTGGCGTACGCGTACGCGGAGCAGGTCCGCACGCCCGCCGCGGCGGAGTGGAGCAAGCCCCAGGGCAAGCGGGACCCGCTCACGATGACCAAGAGCTTCACCCCCGTCCCCCGCGGCATCGCCCTGCTGATCGGCTGCAACACCTTCCCGACGTGGAACGGCTATCCGGGCCTGTTCGCGTCCCTCGCCACCGGCAACGCGGTCCTGGTCAAGCCGCACCCGCGCGCGGTGCTGCCGCTCGCGCTGACGGTGGGCGTCGCGCGCGAGGCGCTCGCGTCGGCCGGCTTCGACCCGAACCTGGTGGCGCTCGCCGCCGAACGGCCCGGCGAGGGCATCGCCAAGGCCCTGGCGACCCGCCCCGAGGTCAGGATCGTCGACTACACGGGCTCGACCGCCTTCGGCGACTGGCTGGAGACCAACGCCCGCCAGGCGCAGGTCTACACGGAGAAGGCCGGCGTCAACACGGTCCTGGTGGAGTCGACCGCCGACTACAAGGGCATGCTCGCCAACCTGGCGTTCTCGCTGTCCCTCTACAGCGGCCAGATGTGCACCACCCCGCAGAACCTGCTGATCCCCCGCGACGGCATCCGCACCGACCAGGGCCCGAAGACCTACGACGAGGTGGTCGCCGACCTCGCCCGCTCCGTCGACGGCCTGCTCGGCGACGACGCGCGCGCGAACGCGCTGCTGGGCGCGATCGTCAACCCGGACGTCAAGGCCCGCCTGGAGGCGGCCGCGGGCCTCGGCGAGGTCGCTCTCGCCTCCCGCGAGGTGACCAACCCGGAGTTCCCGGACGCGGTCGTGCGCACCCCGGTGATCGTCAAGCTGGACGGCGCGCGGAAGTACTGGGAGGGAGCCGACGACGAGGCGGCCTACCTGAGCGAGTGCTTCGGCCCGGTCTCCTTCGCGGTCGCCGTCGACTCGCCGGCCGACGCCCTCGCCCTGCTGCGGCGCACGGTGCGCGAGAAGGGCGCGATGACGGTCGGCGCGTACACGACGGACGCCGAGGTCGAGCGGGAGGTCGAGGAGGTCTGCTTCGAGGAGGCCGCCCAGCTCTCCCTGAACCTCACCGGCGGGGTGTACGTCAACCAGACGGCCGCCTTCTCCGACTTCCACGGCTCGGGCGGCAACCCGGCGGCGAACGCCGCGCTGTGCGACGGCGCGTTCGTGGCGAACCGCTTCCGGGTGGTGGAGGTCCGCCGGGACTCCTAAGACTCCAGTCGGGTCAGAAGCCCTGTGCGCTCCAGTGGTACAGCGTCATCGCCACGCTGGTCGCGAGGTTGTAGCTGGAGACCTGGGGGCGCATCGGCAGGGACAGCAGGTGGTCGGCCCGCGCGCGCAGCCCGGCGGAGAGCCCGCTGCGCTCCGAGCCGAAGGCCAGCAGGGCGTCGTCCGGGAGCTTCACGCCCCGCAGGTCGGCGCCCTCCGCGTCGAGCGCGAACACCGGGCCTGCCGGCAGGTCCGGCACGTCCAGCCGCTCGACGGCGGTCGCGAAGTGCAGTCCCGCGCCGCCGCGCACCACCGTCGGATGCCAGGGGTCGAGCGTGCCCGTGGTGATCACGCCGGTCGCCCCGAAACCGGCCGCCAGCCGGATCACGGCCCCCGCGTTGCCCAGGTTGCGCGGGTTGTCGAGGACCACGACCGGCGCGGTGCGGGGGGTGTGCGCCAGCCTCGCCAGCCGGTCCGCCCGGGAGGGCCGTACGGCCAGGGCGGCCACGGCCGTGGGATGCGGGCGGGGCACGAGCGCGGCGTACGTCGTCTCCGGCACCTCCGTCAGGAGGGCGGCCAGGCTCTGGCGCACGTCGGGGGCCAGCTCGTCGGCGAGGGCGAGTGCCGCCGCCCGGTCGGCGGTGACCGCCACCGGGACCTCGGCGCCGAAGCGCACGGCGTGCTTGAGGGCGTGGAAGCCGTCGAGCAGCACATGCGAGTCGGCGAGGCGGTGCCAGCGGCTCAGCGGGTCGGTCATGGCGCGGAGCCTACGTGGCTGGGCTCGGGATTCTCCGGGGCCCGCTGCTCCGGCACCGGGGTGCGGCCGTCGGCGGAGAACACCAGCGCACGCGCGCGTGCCGTCCAGCCGCCCAGCCGGCGCAGGAACGAGGTCGGCAGGAAGACCGCGTCCGTCGCGATCATCGCCAGCGAGAAGAACGGCAGTCCGAGCACCACGGCGATCACCGCGTGCTCGGTCATCATCGCCACCAGCAGTACGTTCTTCACCCGTCGATTGAACAGCGTGAAGGGGAAGGCGACCTGCACGATCACCGTGCCGTAGGTCGCGAGCATGACCAGGGTGCCGCTGGTGGCCAGCAGGTGGCCGAGCTCGGGCCAGGGGGAGAAGTAGTCCAGCTGCAGGGGGTAGTAGACGGCGGTGCCGTCCTGCCAGCGCGAGCCCTGGATCTTGTACCAGCCGGCCGTCGAGTAGATCAGACAGGCCTCGGCCATGATCACGAGCAGTGCGGCGTTGTGCAGGATGTTGCCGATGACGTCGAGCAGGATCCGCGGCTCGGCGGACTTGGTACGGCGTCCCACCGCCCACCACAGGGCCTGCGCGACCCACACCGCCCACAACAGCGCCGGAATCGTCCAGGCGCTGTGGAACCGGCCCGCCACCGTCACGATGGTCAGCGCGACCCCGGAGACGAGCCACAGGGCGGGCCCGACCCGGTCGGCGACCCGCTCCCCACGCGCGCGTGCCGCCCGGCGCGCGTCGAGCGACCACACCTGGCCGCAGCGCGTGAAGACCAGGTAGATCGCCATCAGGTGCAGGACGTTGTCGCCGCCGTCCCCCATGAAGACGCTGCGGTTCTGCAAGGACAGCACACCGACCATGAACAGCACCGACATGGTGCGGGTGCGCCAGCCCACCAGCAGCAGCGCGCTCGCCAGCACGGCGAGCAGGTACACGGCCTCGAACCACACCCGCCCGTCCGACCACATCAGCGCCGTGAAGGCGCCGTTGGTGCCGATCAGCTGCCGGGCCAGGACCGAGTTCCAGGGGCCGTCGGGGCCGTAGAGCTCCTCGCGGTGGGGCAGTTCACGCAGCAGGAACAGCAGCCAGGTCGCGCTGAAGCCGATCCGGACCAGGGCGCTCTGGTACGGGCCGTGCGCCGCCTCGGTGACCCGGGCTATCGCGGCGGACACCGTCAGGGTGAAGCGGTTCACCGCACGCCTCCCTCTGCCTCGCCGTCCGGCACGGCCCACCAGGGCAGCACCCGGTACACCGGCGTCGTCGACACCTTCTCGTCGCTCCACTTCGGCGGAGTCACGTTGGTGGTGCTGGAGCGGACCTGGACCCGTTCGATCACACCGTCGCCGCCGGCCGCGCCGCCGCGGTCCAGCCGCAGCACCACGATGCGGCGCAGATAGGTCTCGGAGAGGGCGCCGCGCAGGCCGACCCGGCGGTTGTCGCTGCCGTGCGAGCCGGTGAAGAAGTCCCAGGCGCGCCGCAGCTCGTTCTGCTGGGTGTGGCTGGGCAGCAGGTTGCCGTCGATCTCCCTGCCGTCCTGTGCGGACAGGTCGTACCAGCCGGTGGTGCGCGAGCCGCCGTCCGCGTCGGTGATCTGGGCGCGGACCTGGACGTCGATGTTCTGCTGCAGCGGGTTCGGCGCGAACAGCTTCCAGTTCTGTTCGAACTCGGGGTAGACCCAGTCGTCGATCGCAGTGCCGTGTGCCTTGGTGACCGTGTTCGACGGGGCGACGTGCAGGAAGACCATTCCCAGGTGCACGCAGACGGTGACCGCCACGACGGCCAGCGCCAGGGCGGCGCCTATCTGGTAGCGCGGGGAGAGTGCCGCCACGCCGGTGCGGGGTTCGGGCGGCGGCGCGTCGTCACCGGGTGGCCCCGCTTGGGGTTCCCCCGTCGGCCTCTGGGCCAGGGAGGCGTCGGAGCCTCCGTCGTACGCGTCCATTCCGCCCGTCCCCGCTTCCGGTCGTCTTCCCTTGCCGCTGTCGCCCCGTGCCCGCTGCGTCGCGCAATCGCGAACGGTACTCAGGCCCACCCGTCCGGCGCAGCCCCTCCCCGGTTATCCACAGCGGTTGACACCTTACGACGGCCGTCCCACCATGGAATCGCACGGACCGAACGATCGGTCGGGACATCTGGGAGTGATCGAGGGGGACCGCATGGCGACAGCAGCCGCGCACCGGACGACCGACACGCGAAGGGACGCGACGGCGGACGGCGAGGCGTACCAGCGTGCCTTCGACGCCGCCGTGGCCGCCGAAGAGCGCATCGAGCCCCGCGACTGGATGCCCGACGCCTACCGCGCGACGCTGGTGCGCCAGATCGCCCAGCACGCCCACTCCGAGATCATCGGCATGCAGCCCGAGGCCAACTGGATCACGCGCGCGCCCTCACTGCGCCGCAAGGCCATCCTGATGGCGAAGGTCCAGGACGAGGCCGGGCACGGCCTCTACCTGTACAGCGCGGCCGAGACCCTGGGCGCATCCCGGGAGGACCTGCTCGACAAGCTGCACACCGGCCGCCAGAAGTACTCCTCGATCTTCAACTACCCGACCCTGACCTGGGCGGACGTCGGCGCGATCGGCTGGCTGGTGGACGGCGCCGCGATCACCAACCAGGTCCCCCTGTGCCGCTGCTCCTACGGCCCGTACGCGCGCGCGATGGTCCGCATCTGCAAGGAGGAGTCCTTCCACCAGCGCCAGGGCTACGAACTGCTGCTGGCCCTCAGCAGGGGCACCCCCGAACAGCACGCGATGGCTCAGGACGCCGTGGACCGCTGGTGGTGGCCGTCGCTGATGATGTTCGGTCCGCCCGACGACGAGTCCGCGCACTCCGCGCAGTCCACGGCCTGGAAGATCAAGCGCCACTCCAACGACGAGCTGCGCCAGCGCTTCGTCGACATCTGCGTCCCGCAGGCGGAGTCCCTCGGCCTCACCCTGCCCGACCCGGACCTCAGGTGGAACGAACAGCGGGGGCACCACGACTTCGGCCCGATCGACTGGACGGAGTTCAAGGAGGTCCTCAAGGGCAACGGCCCGTGCAACGAACAGCGGATCACCCAGCGCCGGCGGGCGCACGACGAGGGCGCGTGGGTCAGGGAGGCGGCCGCCTCCTACGCGGCCAAGCACACCGGCGAGAGGAAAGTGGGACAGGCATGACGAACACCGACTGGCCGCTGTGGGAGGTCTTCGTGCGCTCCCGGCGCGGCCTGGCCCACACCCACGCCGGCAGCCTGCACGCACCGGACGCGGAGTTCGCCCTGCGCAACGCCCGCGACCTCTACACCCGGCGCGGCGAGGGCGTCTCCATCTGGGTCGTGCCGTCCTCGGTGGTCACCGCCTCCTCACCGGACGAGAAGGACCCGTTCTTCGAGCCGTCGGCCGACAAGCCCTACCGGCACCCCACGTTCTACGAGATCCCGGAGGGGGTTGAGCACCTGTGACGGCACGTGTGACGACCGCGCAGACCGGCACCGCCGCGCTCGCCCTCGGCGACGACGCCCTGGTGCTCTCCCACCGCCTCGGGGAGTGGATGGGCCACGCGCCCGTGCTGGAGGAGGAGGTCGCCCTCGCCAACATCGCGCTGGACCTGCTGGGCCAGGCCCGCATCCTGCTGTCGACGGCCGGCGACGAGGACGAACTGGCCTATCTCCGAGAGGAACGCGCCTTCCGCAACCTCCAGTTGGTCGAGCAGCCCAACGGCGACTTCGCGCACACCATCGCCCGCCAGCTGTACTTCTCGACCTACCAGCATCTGCTGTACGCCGAACTGGCCGCCGGCGACGGGCCGTTCGCCGGTCTCGCCGCCAAGGCGGTCAAGGAGGTCGCCTACCACCGCGACCACGCCGAGCAGTGGACCCTGCGGCTCGGCGACGGCACCGAGGAGAGCCACCGGCGGCTCGGGCGGGCGTGCGCGGCCCTGTGGCGGTTCACCGGCGAGATGTTCCGCCCGGTGGACGGGCTGGACGTCGACCCGGCCGGGCTGGAGGCGTCCTGGCTGGAGTCCGTCGGGGACGTGCTGCGGCGGGCCACCGTGCCGCTCCCCGAAGGACCTCGGTCCGGGGGGTGGACGGCCGGCGCGGGCCGCGAGGGCCTGCACACCGAGTCCTTCGGACGGATGCTCGCCGAGATGCAGCACCTGCACCGCAGCCATCCGGGGGCGGCATGGTGACCACCACCGCGCTGGAGGCGGAACTCCTCGAGATCGCCGGTTCGGTCCCCGACCCCGAACTGCCGGTGCTGACCCTCCAGGAGCTCGGCGTGCTGCGCGCGGTGCACCTGAGCGGGGCGGACGCCGTCGAGGTCGAACTGACCCCGACGTACACCGGCTGCCCGGCCGTCGAGGCGATGTCCCTGGACATCGAGCGGGCGCTGCGCGCGCACGGCATGCGCGAGGTCACCGTCCGCACGGTGCTCGCGCCCGCCTGGTCGACCGACGACATCACCGCCGAAGGCCGCCGCAAACTGCGGGAGTTCGGCATAGCGCCACCGCGCGCGGTGCGCGACAAGGGTCCCGTGTCGCTGGACCTCGGCCCGACCCGCACCCTGGAGGCCCGCACCCTGGAGGAGCCGGACCCGGTGCGCTGCCCGCACTGCGGCTCCGCCGACACCGAGCTGCTCAGCCGGTTCTCGTCCACCGCGTGCAAGGCGCTGCGGCGCTGCCTCGCCTGCCGTGAACCCTTCGACCACTTCAAGGAGTTGTGATGGCCCGCTTCCACCCGCTCCCGGTGGCCGCGGTGGACCGGCTCACCGACGACTCCGTCGCCCTCACCCTCACCGTCCCCGGGGAACTGCGCGAGGAGTACCGGCACGCGGCCGGCCAGCACCTCGCCCTGCGGCTCCTGGCCGACGGCACCGAGATCCGGCGGACCTACTCGATCTGCTCGCCCGCGCCCGACCCGGCCGGCGAGGGACCGCGCACCCTGCGGGTGGGCGTGCGGCTGGTCGAGGGCGGGGCGTTCTCGACGTACGCGCTGAAGGAGATCGCCGTCGGGGACGAGCTGGAGGTGATGACTCCGGCGGGGCGCTTCACCCTCGCCCCGGCACCCGGGCTGTACGCGGCGATCGTCGGCGGCAGCGGGATCACCCCGGTCCTGTCCATCGTCTCGACCCTGCTGGCGCGCGAGCCCGGCGCCCGGTTCTGTCTGATCCGCGGCGACCGCACGGCCGCGTCGACGATGTTCCTGGAGGAGGTCGCCGACCTCAAGGACCGGTATCCCGATCGACTGCAGCTGGTCACCGTCCTCTCCCGGGAGGAGCAGCAGGCGGGGCTGCCGTCCGGGCGGCTGGACCGGGAGCGGCTGACCGCGCTGCTGCCGGCGCTGCTGCCCGTGGCGGACGTGGCGGGCTGGTTCCTGTGCGGGCCGTTCGGCCTGGTGCAGGGCGCCGAGCGGACCCTGCGGGAGCTGGGCGTCGGCCGGTCCCGGATCCATGAGGAGATCTTCCACGTGGACAGCGCGGCGCCCGCGCCGGCCGCGGCACCGCCCGCGGACGCCACCGTGACGGCCCGGCTGGACGGCCGCGGCGGCAGCTGGCCGGTGCGCGACGGGGAATCGGTCCTGGAGACCGTGCTGCGGGGCCGGCCCGACGCTCCCTACGCGTGCAAGGGCGGGGTGTGCGGGACCTGCCGGGCCTTCCTGGTCTCCGGCGAGGTGCGCATGGACCGCAACTTCGCGCTGGAACGGGAGGAGACGGAGGCGGGATACGTGCTGGCGTGCCAGTCGCATCCGCTGACGGAGACGGTGGAGGTGGACTTCGACCGCTGAAGCGCCCACGGTGACCGACGACCGACCGTTCCCTTCTTCTAGAACCTGTTCTATCTTGACGCGCGATCGACACTCCGTCAGATCAGCTCACCCGTCGGAAGGACAGGCCGTGGACTTCACCTTCACCGAGGAGCAGCAGGCGGCGGCGGAGGCGGCGCGTGGCGTGTTCGCCGACGTCGCGCCCGACGGTGTGCCGAGCCCCGCCCTCACCCAGGGCTCCGCCGTCGCCGACGACCTCGACCGGACACTGTGGGACAGGCTCGCCGCCGCGGACCTGCTGAGCCTGCTGCTCGACGAGGAATCCGGCGGGGCCGGCCTGGACGCCATCGCGCTGTGCCTGGTGCTGCGCGAGGCGGGGAAGGTGCTCGCCCGGGTACCACTGCTGGAGAGCAGCGCGGCGGCCGCCGCCGTACAGGCCTACGGCGGCCAGGAGCTGAGGTCCTCGTTGCTCGCCCGGGCCGGGCGGGGCGAGACCGTGCTGACCGTCGCGGCCAGTGGCCGCACCGGGCACGACGCGGCCGAACTCGCCGTCAGCGCACGGCGGGACGGGGAGGCGTGGGTGCTGGACGGGACACAGACGGCGGTGCCGTGGGCGTACGAGGCGGACTTCGTCGTCGTACCGGCGCACACCGGGGACGACCGCACGGTCCTCGCGGTGATCGCGCGCGGACACGAGGGGGCCGTGCTCGCCGAACAGATCTCCACCACCGGTGAGCGGCTCGGTGAGCTGCGGCTGGAGTCGGCGCGGATCCCGGACCGGGACGTCATCACCGCCGAGGGCGCCTGGGAGTGGCTGCGGGCGCTGCTGGCCACCGGCACCTGCGCGCTGGCCCTCGGCCTCGGTGACCGCGTCCTGGCGATGACCAGCGACTACGCGAGCAAGCGGGAGCAGTTCGGGCACCCGATCGCGAGTTTCCAGGCCGTCGCCGTACAGACCGCCGACCGCTACATCGACCTGCGGGCGATGGAGGTCACCCTGTGGCAGGCGGCATGGCGGATCGCCTCCGGGGCACCCGGCGCACTGCCCGCATCCGGCGATGTCGCGGTGGCCAAGATCTGGGCCTCCGACGGGGTACGGCGGATCGCGCAGACGGCACAGCACCTGCACGGCGGGTTCGGCGCCGACGTCGACTATCCGCTGCACCGCTACCACGCCTGGGCCAAGCATCTGGAGCTGTCGCTCGGCCCGGCGGCGGCACACGAGGAGGCCCTCGGCGACCTGCTGGCCGCCCACCTCCTCGGAGCCTGAGAGTCCCGCGCCAGGGACCGCGCCACGGACTACACGACGGAACCGGGCTGTCCGCCGTCCGTCACGACGGGACGGCCCAGGGCCTGCCAGAGCTGCATGCCGCCGTCGACGTTCGCGGCGTCGACGCCCTGCTGGACCAGGTACTGGGTGACCTGGGCCGAGCGCCCGCCGGAGCGGCAGATCACGTGGACCCGTCCGCCCTCCGGGGCGGCCTTGGTCAGCTCGCCGAAGCGGGCGACGAACTCGCTCATGGGAATGTGCAGGGCCGCCGCGGCGTGACCCGCCTGCCACTCGTCGTCCTCCCGGACGTCCAGCAGGAAGTCGCCGTCCTTGAGGTCGCCGACCTCGACCGTGGGCACACCAGATCCGAACATCATGCGCCCGACGCTACCCGACCAGCTCGGCCAGCTCCGCCTCCCGGGCGGCGACGTCCGACAGCAGCTGCTCGGCGATCTCGTCCAGGAGGCGGTCCGGGTCGTCCGGAGCCATCCGCAGCATGGAGCCGATGGCACTCTCCTCGAGGTTGCGGGCGACGAGCGTGAGCATTTCCTTGCGCTCGGCCAGCCACTCCAGGCGGGCGTAGAGCTCCTCGCTGGGCGTCGGGCGGCGCTCGGCCGGCGCCGGGCCGGCCGCCCACTCCTCGGCCAGCTCCCGCAGCAGGGCCTCGTCGCCACGGGCGTAGGCGGCGTTGACACGCGTGATGAACTCCTCACGCCGGGCCCGCTCCGCGTCCTCCTGTGCCAGGTCGGGGTGGGCCTTGCGGGCCAGCTCGCGATAGAGCTTGCGGGCCTCCTCGCTGGGCCGTACCCGCTCGGGGGGCCGCACCGACTGGTCCGTGAGCATCGCCGCGGCCTCCGGGAAGAGCCCCTCCCCGTCCATCCAGCCGTGGAACAGCTCCTCGACCCCCGGCATCGGCAGCACCCGTGCCCGTGCCTCCTGAGCCTTGCGCAGGTCCTCGGGATCGCCGGAGCGGGTCGCCCTGGCCTCGGCTATCTGAGCGTCCAGCTCGTCGAGCCGGGCGTACATGGGCCCGAGTTTCTGGTGGTGGAGCCGCGAGAAGTTCTCGACCTCGACGCGGAAGGTCTCCACCGCGATCTCGAACTCGATCAACGCCTGTTCGGCGGCCCGCACGGCCTGTTCCAGCCGCTCCTCGGGCCGCGACTGCTCAGCTTCGGGGGTCGTCACGCGACCAGCCTAGGCCAAGGCCGGGGCGGCCGACGCGACGCAAGTCATCCGCTCACCCCGTGGCAGTCGTCCGCTCACACCCCTGTCTCCGCCGCGATCCGCCCCGCCCGGACCGCCGTCAGCAGATCCGCGTGGTCGGCCTCCGTGCGGTCGGCGTAGGTGACGGCGAAGTCGGCGATCGCCTCGTCCAGTTCGTCGTTCTTGCCGCAGTAGCCGGCGATCAGGCGCGGGTCGGCGCTGTGGGAGTGGGCGCGGGCCAGCAGGGCGCCGGTCATCCGGCCGTAGTCGTCGATCTGGTCGGCGGCGAGCGCGGCGGGGTCGACGCTGCCCTTGCGGTTGCGGAACTGCCGTACCTGGAAGGGCCGGCCGTCGACGGTCGTCCAGCCCAGCAGGATGTCGCTGACGACCTGCATCCGCTTCTGGCCCAGGACCACCCGGCGGCCCTCGTGGTCGACGGCCGGGGTCTCGAAGCCCGCGGTCAGCAGATGCGGCAGCAGAGCCGAGGCGCGCGCCTCCTTCACCTGGAGGATCAGCGGCTCACCGCGGTGGTCCAGCAGCAGGACGACGTACGAGCGGGTGCCCACGCTCCCGGTGCCGACGACGCGGAAGGCGACGTCGTGCACGGCGTGCCGGGACAGCAGGGGGTGGCGGTCCTCGGAGAGCGTGGCCACATACGGTTCCAGGGACCGGGCCACCGCCGCGGCCTCCGCGTCGGGGATCCGGCGCAGCACCGGCGGGGCGCCGACGAAACGGCGGCCGCCGTCCTCGGTCGCCTCGGTCGACTTCGCCGCGAACCGTCCGCTCGTGTTGGCCCGCGCCTTCTCCGAGACCCGCTCCAGGGTGCCCAGCAGATCGTGGGCGTCGGTGTGGGAGACGAGCTCCTCGTCGGCGATCGCGTTCCACGCGTCCAGCACCGGCAGCTTCGCCAGCAGGCGCATCGTCCGGCGATAGGACCCGGCCGCGTCATGGGCCGCCTTGCGGCACATGTCCTCGTCGGCGCCGGCCTCCCGGCCGGCGAGCACCAGGGAGGCGGCGAGCCGCTTGAGGTCCCACTCCCAGGGACCGTGGACCGTCTCGTCGAAGTCGTTCAGGTCGATGACCAGGCCGCCGCGGGCGTCTCCGTACAGGCCGAAGTTGGCCGCGTGGGCGTCGCCGCAGATCTGGGCGCGGATCCGGGTCATGGGGGTGCGGGCGAGGTCGTGGGCCATGAGGCCGGCCGAGCCGCGCAGGAACGCGAAGGGGGTGGCCGCCATCCGTCCGACCCGTATCGGCGTCAGCTCCGGGATACGGCCCTGGTTGGACTCCTCGACCGCCGTCACCGCGTCCGGGCGGCCGGCGTCCAGGTCGAGCCCGGCGTGCGTGGCGCGCGGCACCAGCTCGCGCAGCGCCTTGCCCTGATCCTTGGGCGAGGCCGACTCCGCCCCTTCGCGACGCCACTCGGTGAATCCCCGCACCGGAGGCAGTCTGCGCGCCGCCCCGTCCACCCTTGCCCCGACCTCGGTCAAGACGACCGCCTCCCCCGCTCACACGGTCCGCATCGATCAATTCGAGCCGACCGTACAGCGCGACGGCCCAAAGGCGTGAGCCCCTGTCGCCACCGACGTGTTTCACGTGAAACAAGCCGTCACCGGGACAAGCGTCACCACAGACACGGCAGCTCCACGACCACCACCGTCGGCCCCCCGGCCGGACTGCTCACCCTCATCTCCCCGTCAAGAGCCGCCACCCGCCGCCGAACGCCCGACATCCCGGTGCCCGCCCCCTCCTCGGCCCCGCCGAACCCCTCGTCCCGTACGACGGCCCGCAGCCCCTTGCGCAATCGCTCCAGCTCGACGGTCACCAACGGTGAGCCGCTGTGCTTGGCGGCGTTGGTCAGCGCCTCGGTCACGGCGAAGTAGGCGGCGGTCTCCACGGCAGCAGGCGCCCTGACGCCGTCCTCGAGGCCCTTCACCGTCACCGTCGCCTCCACACCACTGCCGGCCGCCAACGCCCGCACCGCCCCCACCAGCCCCCGGTCGGTGAGGATCGGCGGGTGGATGCCCCGGACGACGTGCCGCAGTTCCGTCAGCGCCTGCTCCGCCTGGCCCTGCGCGTCTGCCATCAGCCTGCGCGCCGCGCCCGGGTCACGGTCGAAGGCCCGCTGGGCCAGCCCGAGCCGCATGGACAGAGCGACCAGACGGGCCTGGGCACCGTCGTGCAGATCGCGTTCGATACGGCGGAGTTCGGCCCCGTGCGCGGCGATCGCGTCGGCGCGGGTCTCGGTCAGCACGCGCACCCGGGCGGCGAGCCGTGCCTTCGGGGACGGCTTCAGCAGCACGGTCGACCAGCGGGCCTCGAGGTCGGCGAGCCGCACGATCCACGGCAGGACCAGCGGAGCGCGACGCAGCAGCCCCACCCGCACGCCGTCGACGGGCAGCGCGAGCAGCCACAGCGGCACGGCGGGCAGCACCAGCCAGCCGTAGACGTAGTGGGCGGCCATCCAGCGCAGATCGGCGAGGGTCGCGGGGTCACGGACGGCCGTGCGCAACCGCTCCCGCAGCGGGCCGGTGAGCGGCTCGTACGCCTCCGGGATCTCCCGGCCCGTCCAGGCCCGCACCTGGCGGCGCTTGGCACCGGCGATCCGGCGGATCAGCAGCACCGTCTCGGGCAGCAGCCACGCGCCGACGACGGTGAGTGTGCCGACGATCGCGATGAGCAGCACGGCGGTGAACAGACACGTGCCGAAAGCCATCACCGCGGCGACCCCCAGCCGCCCGGTGCCCCGCGCTGCCGGCCGGAGTGATGTGCCCATACGCCCACGCTAGGTGGCGCCCCGCCCGGACGCGGGGTAGCAGACCACCGCGGACATGGTGTAGCCCACTACACCGGGTCGTAGGACCTGGATCGATCCTGAGATGTTCCTCACACACGGTGACCATCGCGGACAACGCAAAAGCCCCGCAGGTCCGAGACCTACGGGGCTTTCAGCTGTGCGCGAGGGGGGAGTTGAACCCCCACGCCCTTGCGGGCACTGGAACCTGAATCCAGCGCGTCTGCCTATTCCGCCACCCGCGCATTGGGTGTGTCTTCCGGCTCCTGGACTCTTCGGCCCGGCGCCTTCCGACACGCAGAACATTAGCACGCGGGGCAGGGTGCGTTCACATCCCTTATCCGGGGCAGAGGTCACGTGAGGAGGCGCGCGGCAACCCCGTACGTCTCGGCGGTGACTGGTTCACGTATCAACCTCGTACCTAAGGCGGCCGTCTCCCCAGGAGCCGGACGAGGTCCACAGTCGGGTGCGGGACACTGGTCCTCGGCCGCCTCTACGATCCTGGGCAGAAAACAGGTACGGAAGAGGGCGTCGACACCGCGTCGACGGGGCCGACAGGGGGAACCAGCCGATTCGACGGCGCGTGGATACGATCAGTAAGCAGTACCAGGTAAGCAGCACAGGCAGCAGGACACAGGACGCAGGTCACGACGGAGGAGGTGCCCCATGGGAGTCCTGAAGAAATTCGAGCAGCGTCTCGAGGGTCTGGTCAACGGCACCTTCGCCAAGGTCTTCAAGTCCGAGGTCCAGCCCGTGGAGATCGCCGGAGCGCTCCAGCGCGAGTGCGACAACAACGCGACGATCTGGAACCGGGACCGGACCGTCGTACCCAACGACTTCATCGTGGAGCTGAGCGCGCCGGACTACGAGCGCCTCAGCCCGTACTCCGGCCAGCTCGGCGACGAGCTCGCCGGCATGGTGCGCGACTACGCGAAGCAGCAGCGCTACACCTTCATGGGACCGATCAAGGTCAACCTGGAGAAGGCGGACGACCTCGACACCGGTCTGTACCGGGTACGCAGCCGTACGCTCGCCTCCTCCACCAACCAGCAGGCACCCACCGGCGCACCCACGGGCGCACCGGCCGGCGGCGGCCGTCCGGCCGGCGGCTACGGCTACCCGCCCGCCGGCGCACCGGGCGCGCCCCCCATGCCCGCCGCCCCGCCCCCGGGCGCCGGCGGCTACGGCTACCCGCCCACCGCGGGCGCCCAGCGCCCCGGCGCGGCAGGCGGCGGCCTCGCCGGCGCACCGGCACCCGGCGCGCGGACCCGGCACTGGATCGAGATCAACGGCGCACGCCACCAAATCTCCCGAGGATCACTCGTGCTGGGCCGCTCCACCGAGGCCGACGTGCGGATCGACGACCCCGGCGTCTCCCGCCGGCACTGTGAGATCCGGACCGGTTCGCCCTCGACGATCCAGGATCTCGGCTCCACCAACGGCATCGTGGTGGACGGGCAGCACACCACCCGCGCTACGCTCCGCGACGGCTCGCGGATCGTCGTGGGCAGCACCACCGTTATCTATAGGCAAGCCGAAGGGTGAAGCGGGGGCAATGTCAGAGCTGACCCTCACGGTCATGCGGCTGGGTTTCCTGGCCGTACTGTGGCTGTTCGTGATCGTGGCCGTGCAGGTCATCCGCAGCGACCTGTTCGGTACGCGCGTCACTCAGCGCGGCGCCCGCCGGGAACCCGCCCGACCGCAACAGGACCGGCGCCAGCAGGCGCCCCCGCAGCAGCGCCAGCAGCCTGCCGCGGGTGGCCGCCGTGGGCGCAACGCCCCGACCAAACTCGTCGTGTCCGAGGGCATCCTCACGGGCACCACCGTCGCGCTCCAGGGGCAGACCATCACCCTGGGCCGCGCACATGACAGCACGATCGTGCTGGACGACGACTACGCCTCCAGCCGCCATGCCAGGATCTACCCGGACCGTGACGGCCAGTGGATCGTCGAGGACCTGGGCTCCACCAACGGCACGTACCTCGACCGGACACGGCTGACGACCCCCACACCGATCCCGCTGGGCGCGCCGATCCGTATCGGCAAGACCGTCATCGAGCTGCGGAAGTAGTGCTACATCATGAGTGAGCGCGAGCGGAGCGAGCACGCCACGGTGACCGGCACCCCGGGCCCCGGCGCGCTCCCGACCGGAGGGTGGGCAGTGTGGCTCGACACGACCGGCTGTACCCGGGGCCGACAGGCGAGGTGCGCATGAGCCTCTCACTGCGCTTCGCCGCCGGATCGCACAAAGGCATGATCCGGGAGGGCAACGAGGACTCCGGTTACGCCGGTCCCCGCCTGCTCGCGATCGCCGACGGCATGGGCGGCGCCGCCGCCGGTGAGGTCGCCTCCTCCGAGGCCATCTCCACCATCGTCGCCCTCGACGACGACGTCCCCGGCTCCGACGTCCTCACCTCGCTAGGCACCGCCGTCCAGCGCGCCAACGACCAGTTGCGCTCCCTGGTCGAGGAGGACCCCCAGCTCGAGGGCATGGGGACCACCCTCACCGCCCTGCTGTGGACCGGCCAGCGCCTCGGCCTGGTCCACGTCGGCGACTCCCGCGCCTACCTGCTCCGCGACGGCGTCCTCACCCAGATCACCCAGGACCACACCTGGGTGCAGCGCCTCGTCGACGAGGGCCGCATCACCGAGGAAGAGGCCACCACCCACCCCCAGCGCTCCCTGCTGATGCGCGCGCTCGGCAGCGGCGAGCACGTCGAGCCCGATCTGTCGATCCGCGAGGTCCGGGCAGGCGACCGCTATCTGATCTGCTCCGACGGTCTGTCCGGCGTCGTCTCCCACCAGACGCTCGAGGACACCCTCGCCAGCTACCAGGGCCCGCAGGAGACCGTGCAGGAGCTGATCCAGCTCGCGCTGCGCGGCGGCGGCCCCGACAACATCACGGTCATCGTCGCCGACGTCCTCGACCTGGACACCGGTGACACCCTCGCCGGACAGCTCTCCGACACCCCGGTCGTGGTCGGCGCCGTCGCCGAGAACCAGCACCAGCTGCACGACAACGGCATCATGCAGACCCCGGCAGGGCGTGCCTCGAACCTGGGCCGCCGACGCCACGGCAACGGCGGGGGCGGCGAGTTCGGCCCGCCCGGCTCCGGCGGCGACATCACCGGCTTCATCGACACGGGCGGCTTCCCCGAGTACACCGACGACGACTTCGTCAAGCCCCGCAAGGGCCGCAGGTGGCTGAAGAGATCCTTCTACACCGTGCTCACCCTGGCCGTCATCGGCGGCGGTCTGTACGGCGGCTACCGCTGGACGCAGACGCAGTACTACGTCGGCACCAACGGCGAGCACCTCGCGCTGTACCGGGGCATCAGCCAGGACCTGGCCTGGGTCTCGCTCTCGAAGGTGGAGAAGGACCACCCCGAGATCGAACTCAAGTACCTCCCGCAGTACCAGCAGAAGCAGGTCCAGGCCACGATCCCCGAGAACGACCTGAGCAGCGCCCGGAAGAAGATCGACGAACTGTCGGTGCAGGCGTCCGCGTGCAAGAAGCAGGCGCAGTCCGACGGAACCAAGACCACGGCCAGTTCGAAGACCGGCTCCGGCCAGGCCGCCGGCGGCACGGGAACCACTCCCGTGTCCCTCACGTCCAAGGCATCACCGAGCCCGACCTCGACCCCGACACCGAACTCGAGCGAGACTCCGGGTTCGCCGTCCCAGTCCCCGTCCGCGTCGCCCACTCCCAGCCCCGGCCCCACTCTCTCGGAGGAAGAGCAGAAGGTCGTCTCGCGGTGCGGTGAGCAGTAGGCAAGCCGTGAGAGGCCCTGTCACGCCATGAGCAGTTCTACCAACACGTCGACGCACCACACGTCCACGATCGGCTCGATCGGCACCCCGAGCCGGCGCAACACCGAGCTCGCGCTCCTGGTGTTCGCCGTCCTGATCCCGGTCTTCGCCTACGCCAACGTGGGCCTCGCGATCAACGAGCAGGTACCGGCCGGTCTGCTGAGCTACGGCCTCGGCCTCGGCCTGCTGGCCGGCGTCGCCCATCTCGTCGTACGCAAGTTCGCGCCGTACGCGGATCCGCTGCTGCTGCCGCTTGCCACCCTGCTCAACGGGCTCGGCCTGGTCGCCATCTGGAGACTCGACCAGTCGAAGTACCTCCAGCAGGCCCAGCAGGCCGGCACCGCCGCGCCGCGCCAGCTGCTGTACACGGCGATGGGCATCGCGCTCTTCATCGTGGTGCTGATCTTCCTCAAGGACCACCGTGTCCTGCAGCGCTACACCTACATCTCCATGGTCGGCGCGCTCTTCCTGCTGCTGCTCCCGCTCGTCCCCGGCCTCGGCCAGAACATCTACGGCGCCAAGATCTGGATCTCGGTCGCCGGCTTCTCCATCCAGCCCGGTGAGTTCGCGAAGATCGTGCTGGCGATCTTCTTCGCCGGCTACCTGATGGTGAAGCGCGACGCGCTCGCGCTCGCCAGCCGCCGCGTCCTCGGCCTGTACCTGCCGCGTGGCCGCGACCTCGGCCCGATCATCGTGGTCTGGATCATCTCGATCCTGATCCTGGTCTTCGAGACGGACCTCGGCACCTCGCTGCTGTTCTTCGGAATGTTCGTCATCATGCTGTACGTCGCCACCGAGCGGACCAGCTGGATCGTCTTCGGTCTGCTGATGTCCTCGGTCGGCGCCGTCGGCGTGGCCCAGTTCGAGAGCCACGTCCAGCAGCGTGTCCAGGCCTGGCTCGACCCGATGAACGAGTACAAGCTCTCCCAGAAGGGCATCATCGGTCACTCCGAGCAGGCCATGCAGGCGCTGTGGGCGTTCGGCTCCGGCGGCACCCTCGGCACCGGCTGGGGCCAGGGCCACTCCGAGCTGATCAAGTTCGCCGCCAACTCCGACTTCATCCTCGCCACCTTCGGCGAGGAGCTGGGCCTGGCCGGCATCATGGCGCTCCTGCTGCTGTACGGCCTGATCGCGGAGCGCGGTGTGCGCACCGCCCTCGCCGCCCGCGACCCGTTCGGCAAGCTGCTCGCCATCGGCCTCTCCGGCGCCTTCGCCCTGCAGGTCTTCGTCGTGGCCGGCGGTGTGATGGGCCTCATCCCGCTGACCGGTATGACGATGCCCTTCCTCGCGTACGGCGGTTCCTCCGTGATCGCCAACTGGGCCCTGATCGGCATCCTGATCAGAATCAGCGACACCGCGCGCCGCCCGGCGCCCGCCCCTGCCTCCAACCCCGACGCCGAGATGACCCAGGTGGTCCGCCCGTCATGAACAAGCCCCTGCGCCGGATCGCGATCTTCTGCGGCCTCCTGGTCCTCACCCTGCTGCTGCGCGACAACTACCTGCAGTACGTCAAGGCGGACAGCCTCGCGAGCGACACCAAGAACCGCCGCGTCAACATCACCCGCTACTCCACCCCGCGCGGCGACATCATCGTCGACGGCAAGGCCATCACCGGTTCGGTGGAGACCAGCGGCGACTACAAGTACAAGCGCACCTGGACCAACGGCGCCATGTGGGCGCCGGTCACCGGCTACTCCTCGCAGGCCTTCGGCGCCACCCAGCTGGAGAAGCTCGAGGACGGCATCCTCAGCGGCAACGACGACCGGCTCTTCTTCCGCAACACCCTGGACATGATCACGGGCAAGCAGAAGGAGGGCGGCAGCGTCGTCACCACCCTCAACGCGGCCGCGCAGAAGGCCGCCTACGAGGGCCTGGGCAGCAAGAAGGGCGCCGTCGCCGCGATCGAGCCGTCCACCGGCAAGATCCTGGCCCTGGTCTCCACGCCGTCGTACGACCCGTCGAAGTTCGCCGGCTCCTCCGACAAGGACTCGGAGGCCTGGCTGAAGGTCCTGAAGAAGAACGACCCCGACGAGCCGATGCTGAACCGCGCGCTGCGCGAGACCTACCCGCCGGGCTCCACGTTCAAGGTGGTCACGGCCGCGGCCGCGCTGGAGAACGGCGAGGTCGACGGCATCGACGACAAGACCGAGACGCCGGACCCGTACCAGCTGCCGCAGTCCACCTACAAGCTCCACAACGAGGGCAGCGGGTGTGAGAACGCCAGCCTGCGGTTCGCGCTGATGGTCTCCTGCAACACCGTCTTCGCGAAGATGGCCGACAACGTCGGCAGCGCGAAGATGATCGAGCAGGCGGAGAAGTTCGGCTTCAACGAGAACAAGCTGGACACCCCGGTCCGCGCCGCCGAGAGCGTCTACCCCAAGGACAACCGGCCGCAGAACGCCCAGGACGGCATCGGCCAGGCCTCCAACCGCGCCACCCCGCTGCAGATGGCCATGGTCGCCTCGGCGGTCGCCAACGACGGCAAGCTGATGAAGCCGTACATGGTCGACGAGCTCAAGGCGCCGAACCTGGACACCCTGGAGACGACCGAGCCGCAGGAGCTGTCCCAGGCCGTCTCCTCGGAGACCGCGCAGAAGCTGCAGCAGATGATGGAGACGGTCGTCAACGACCCGCGGGGCACCGGCAGCAAGGCGAAGATCGACAACGTCACCGTGGGCGGCAAGACCGGTACCGCCCAGCACGGCCTGAACAACAGCGAGAAGCCGTACGCCTGGTTCATCTCGTACGCGAAGCTGTCGGACGGCAGTGCGCCGGTGGCCGTCGCGGTCGTCGTCGAGGACGGCGCGGCCAATCGCGAGGACATCACCGGCGGCGGTCTCGCCGGTCCGATCGCAAGGGACGTGATGAAGGCAGTCATCGACAGCAAGAAGTGACCCCCATCACGTTGCCTGCACATCGGTGCACGTTGCGATACCGGTCCTGCATCGGGTGACGGGCTTGGCCAGGTCACGACGCGCGGTCCGGGTACGGTATGCCCGGACGGCAGCCTCCGACCGCACACGTGTGCCGGTCGGGACCGACGGAGAGGGCTGGTAGGTAGCTATGGAAGAGCCGCGTCGCCTCGGCGGCCGGTACGAGCTGGGCCATGTGCTCGGTCGTGGTGGCATGGCGGAGGTCTACCTCGCGCATGACACCCGCCTCGGCCGCACCGTGGCGGTGAAGACGCTGCGCGTGGACCTCGCGCGCGACCCTTCCTTCCAGGCCCGGTTCCGCCGGGAGGCCCAGTCGGCCGCCTCGCTCAACCACCCCGCGATCGTCGCGGTCTACGACACGGGCGAGGACTACATCGACGGGGTCTCGATCCCGTACATCGTCATGGAGTACGTCGACGGCTCCACACTCCGTGAACTGCTCCACTCCGGCCGCAAGCTGCTGCCGGAGCGGACGCTGGAGATGACCATCGGCATCCTCCAGGGCCTGGAGTACGCGCACAGAAGCGGCATCGTGCACCGTGACATCAAGCCGGCGAACGTCATGCTGACGCGGGGCGGCCAGGTCAAGGTCATGGACTTCGGCATCGCCCGCGCGATGGGCGACTCCGGGATGACGATGACGCAGACGGCCGCGGTGATCGGCACCGCCCAGTACCTCTCGCCGGAGCAGGCGAAGGGCGAGCAGGTCGACGCGCGGTCGGACCTGTACTCGACCGGCTGTCTGCTGTACGAGCTCCTGACGGTACGGCCGCCCTTCGTCGGGGACTCCCCGGTGGCCGTGGCCTACCAGCACGTCCGCGAGGAGCCCCAGCCGCCGAGCGTCTTCGACCCCGAGATCACGCCCGAGATGGACGCCATCGTCCTGAAGGCGCTGGTCAAGGACCCGAACTACCGCTACCAGTCCGCCGACGAGATGCGCGCCGACATCGAGGCCTGCCTCGACGGCCAGCCGGTCGCGGCGACGGCGGCGATGGGCTCCGTCGGCTACGGCTACGGCGACGACCAGGCCACCACGGCCATGCGCTCCGCGGGCGTCGGCGCCACCTCGATGCTGCCGCCCATGAACCCCGACGACGGGGGCTACGGCTACAACGACTACGACGACCGGCCCGACCGGCGCCGCCAGAAGAAGTCGAACACCTCGACGATCCTGCTGGTCGTGGCCGCGGTCCTGGTGCTGGTCGGGGCGATCCTGATCGGCAAGTGGGCGTTCAGCGGCGACGGCGTGAACAACGAGAACGTGGCGGTGCCCAGCCTGGTCGGCCAGACCGAGGCGGACGCCAGACAGCAGCTGACGAACATCGACCTCAAGGTCGGGGAGGTCACGCAGAAGGCCTGCGAGGCCCAGCCCAAGGGCAAGATCTGCACTCAGGATCCCGACCCCAAGACCAGTGTCAAGAAGAACACCGCGGTCAACCTGGTGGTGTCGACGGGCGCGCCGAAGGTGGCGGTGCCGAGTGTGCTCGGCAAGACCCTCGACGAGGCGAAGACGGTCCTCGAGGACGACAAGTACCAGTTCACGGTGGAGACGAAGGAAGAGGTCTCCACCGAGACGGCGGGCACCGTCATCGACCAGGACCCGAACCTCGGCGACGAGGTGGAGAAGGGCACCACCGTCACCCTCACCATCGCGAAGGCCGAGGCGAAGGCGACCGTCCCGGACGTCTCCAACCAGACCTGTGACGCGGCCAAGGCCCAGATGCAGGCGAACAACCTCACCGGCAACTGCGTCGAGGTCGACACCCAGGACCAGAACCAGATCGGCAAGGTCATCTCGACCAGCCCGGCCATCGGCTCCCAGGTCGACAAGGGCTCCACGGTCACGATCCAGATCGGCAAGAGCAGCCAGACCCAGGTTCCGTCCAACCTCCAGGGCATGAGCCTGAAGGACGCCAAGCAGGCGATCCAGGACGCCGGCCTGACGGTCGGCAACATCACCGGCTCCCAGGACGACAACGCCCAGGTCATCAGCTCGGACCCGAGCCCCGGCAGCACGGTAGACAAGGGGACGGCGGTCAACCTGATCGCCTTCGGTGGCGGCGGCAACAACGGCGACAACGGCGGCGGCGGCGGCTTCAACTAGCCACCGGCCTGGCCTGAACAGCGAGTGAGGGGCTCCCCCGGACGTTTCCGGCGGGGCCCTTCACTCGTTTGCAGCACATGATCGACGAAACCGTGCTGCTGGAATCCAAGTCCCTCCGCGAGAGGGTGCGGGACCGGACCGAGGTCCTCGACCGGGTGAAGGCGCTGTCGCTGTTGCCGGACGGGGTGCATGTGACTACGGCGATGGTGGCGGCGTACTTCAACGTCACCGTGGATGCCATCCGGCACCTCGTCCAGGACCATCGGACCGAGCTGGAGAACAGCGGCTACCACGTTTTGGCAGGTTCACGACTGAGTGACTTCAAGTCACTCAGTGGTGTCGCAACCCGCACCCGCTCCCTCGCCCTCTTCCCCCGCCGAGCCGTCCTCAACGTCGCCATGCTGCTCCGGGACAGCGAAGTCGCACGTCAGGTGCGTACGTACCTGCTCGACATGGAGTATCTGGCCCGTTCACAGCCTGTGGATAACTCTGTCCACAGGGGGATCGAGTCGCTCGACCGGCTGGTGGACGAGCGCATCGACGAGCGCATCGTCCACATCCTGGGGACGACGGTCGTCCCCCTGTTCAACGCCCTGATCGAGACGTCGGGCGAGCACCGCAGGGAGCTGATCGCGCTGCGGACGGACGTGCGGAGCGTGCAGATCAGGCTCCGTCAGCATCGGGCTCGGCTGCGGAGGCTGGAGGGACGGCAGACCTCCTGAACGGAGGTCTGCCGCGTCAGCTCAGTTCCTTCGGCGGAGTCCGGTCCGCGTTCACCTTGTCCACGCGGACCAGCTCCCCCCACACCACGTACCGGTAGCGCGAGGTGTACACGGGGGTGCACGTCGTCAACGTGATGTAGTGGCCGGCCTTCGACCTGCCGGACTCCTTCGGGATCCCGCCCAGCACCTCGACGTTGTACTTCGAGGTCTCGGGGAGGACGGCGTAGACCTTGTAGACGTACCAGTCGTCCCGCGTCTCGAAGACGATCGGGTCGCCCTTCTTCAGCTTGTCGATGTTGTGGAACTTCGCGCCGTGGCCGTCGCGGTGGGCGGCGAGGGCGAAGTTGCCGTTCTTGTCGCTGCTGGGGAGCGTGGCCTTGACGGGGTCGGTGTAGTAGCCGGCGACGCCCTCGTTGAGGATGTCCGTCGAGGTGCCCTTCTCGACCAGGACCTCGCCGTTCTTCATGGCCGGGACGTGCAGGAACCCGATGCCGTCCTTGGTGTCGAGCGCGCCGGGCCCGGTGTCCTCCTGGGCCCAGGTCTCGCGCACCTTGTCGGCCTGCTTGTCCGCGTGCCGGTCGGCGATCACGTTCGTCCACCAGAGCGAGTAGACGACGAACAGGCCCAGTACCAGACCCGCCGTGATGAGGAGTTCCCCGAAGACGCTCACGGCGAAGGCGATCCGCCCGCGTCGGGGTTGTCCCGGCGCGGGCGAGGACGCGTCCCCTTCGTCGGCGTACCCGGCGTGCCCGGTGTCGCCGGTGGTCGCTGCCACGTTCACTCTGCCCCTACTCGACTGCTCGACCTCGACAACATGCCCAGCTACTGGACGAGCGCATCCGGCTTGCCCTTGCTGCGCGGCCGTTCCTCGACCATCTTGCCCCAGACGATCAGCCGGTACTTGCTGGTGAACTCCGGCGTACAGGTGGTGAGGGTGATGTAGCGGCCCGGACCGGTGAAGCCGGACTGCGGGGGCACGGGTTCGAGGACGCTGGTGTTGCTGGGCGACGTCACCGGCAGCGAGGACGCCATCTTGTAGACGAAGTACTCGTCCTGCGTCTCCACCACGATGGCGTCACCCGGCTGGAGCTTGTTGATGTACCGGAACGGCTCGCCGTGCGTGTTGCGGTGCCCCGCGAGTCCGAAGTTGCCGGTCTTCGCGTCGGGCATGGCGGTCGTGAGGTCGCCTTCGCCGTAGTGCCCGACCATGCCCTTGTCGAGCACCTTCTTGTTGCTGACGCCCTCCGCGATCGGCACGACCACGTCCAGCTTGGGGATGTGCAGGATCGCGAAGCCCTGCCCGGGGGAGAACGTCCCCGGGTTGCGTTTGCCGCTCGCCCAGTCGTCCTGGAGGCTGCTGGCCTCCTTGCTGGCCTGCGCGTGCGCCCGCACGTTGGTCCACCACAGCTGGTAGCTGACGAACAGCAGCATCAGCACACCGGTCGTGATGAACACCTCACCGACCGCCCGGCTGACCAGCACCCCCGTGCTCGGTTTGCGCGCCTTCGCCTGCCGCCGGGCCTCCACCCGGGACAGCGGTCGCTCGTCCTGGGAGAGGGCGTCCGGCGAGTCCTCGACGTCCGGGGAGCCGCCGTGACGGCCGTGACGGCCCTTGGCTGCCTTTCTGCGGGCCGCTCGGCCGCCCGCTGGCGTTCCGGGCCGGGGCCCGGCCGCCGAGGCGCCAGAGGCCGATATGGGCGCATCGTCGAACGGGGACGGCGGCGGCTCCGGTATCCGCAGCGCCACCGTCTCCTCGTCGATGGGCGGAAGCTGCCGCTGATACGCCTCTGCGCCGTACGGGTCGCCGTACGCATCGCCGCGCGCCTCCCCCTGGGGATCGCCGTAGGCAACACCGCCGAAGGACTCGTACGGCGCCGTGCCGTACGAGTCCTCGCGCTCGGGGCGCAGCGCGGTCACGCCGTGGCCCTGCCCACCACCGGGGCGAGCCCCGCCGACCTCGCCACGGCGCCCTGGTCACCGCACTCCACCAGCCAGTTGGCCAGCATCCGGTGGCCGTGTTCGGTCAGCACCGACTCCGGGTGGAACTGCACGCCCTCGACGGGCAGTTCACGGTGGCGCAGCCCCATGATGATCCCGTCGTGGGTGCGGGCCGTGACCTCCAGCTCGGCCGGGACGGTCTCCGGCTCGGCGGCCAGGGAGTGGTAGCGGGTCGCCGTGAAGGGCGTGGGCAGGCCGGCGAAGACGCCCCGGCCCTCGTGCTCGACCAGCGAGGTCTTGCCGTGCAGCAGCTCGGGCGCCCGGTCCACGACACCGCCGTAGGCCACCTGCATCGACTGCATGCCCAGGCAGACGCCGAAGACGGGGACGCCGGTGGCCGCGCAGTGGCGGACCATCTCGATGCAGACGCCGGCCTCCTCGGGCGTGCCGGGGCCGGGGGACAGCAGGACGCCGTCGAAACCGTCCTGGGCGTGTGAGGTGGAGACCTCGTCGTTGCGCAGGACCTCGCACTCGGCGCCCAGTTGGTACAGGTACTGGACCAGGTTGAAGACGAAACTGTCGTAGTTGTCGACGACGAGAATGCGCGCGCTCACTGGTTGTCCACCGTCACATCGTTGAAGGGAAGCAGCGGTTCGGCCCACGGAAAGACATATTGGAACAGGACATAAACGACAGCCAGGACCAGCACGAAGGAGATCAGCGCCTTCACCCAGGCGTTTCCCGGCAGATGCCGCCAGATCCAGCCGTACATGCCGTCCCTTCCGTCGCACCACGGCACCTGACTCACGCCGTACGCCACCAGACTAACGGCGCAGGGCCTTCGGTTCGCCTGCCTCCACAGGCTGTGTGGAGTCGAGGTGCGCCCAGACGATCAGCCGGTGACTGTGGCCCCATTCGGGATCGCACGTGGTCAGCGTCAGATACCGGCCCGGACGCGTGTACCCCGACTTACGTGGCACAGCGTCGATCACCTCGATGTCGGAGGGCACGGTTTTGTAAGGCCCTTTGTCGATCCGATACGTGAACCAGGTCGTGCCGTCCGTCAGCACCACCGCGTCCCCGCGCCGCAGCTTCGGGAAGTCCTTGAAGGGGTCGCCGTAGGTGCGCCGGTGGCCCGCGACGGAGAAGTTGCCCGTCTGCCCGAGCCGCGCGGTCCCCGCGTAGTGGCCCAGCCCCTTCTTCAGGGTGCCGGTCGCCGTCCCCTCGAGAACCGGTTTGTTCCACGTGGAACCGAGCCGCGGGATGTACATCACGGCGAAGGGCTTCCCGCTCTTGTACGGCGCCGGCGGTACGGGTGCGCTCGGGCGCGCGGCCGGCTGCTGCCGCGCCCACTGGTCGTGCAGGTCGTCGATCTGGTCACCCATGACGCGGTCGGCCTGGACACCGGTCCAGAACAGCACATAGCCGACGAACAGCACGATGACGGCGCCGACGGTGATGCACAGCTCGCTGAACGTCCTGACGATCACCCGTAACGACACAGGCGCCCCCGCAGGCGGTTTACTCCACAGGCTTCGCGTAGTGCAGATCCACTGTGCCCGAGTAGCCCGGCAGAGTCACCGTCCCGTCCTCGGTGACTTTCCAGCCGAGGCCGTAGACGTTCACGTAGACCATGTAGTTCTGGATCGACGACGAGTCCGCGAGGGCCTTCTGCAGCTTCTCCGGGTCGCCGATCGCCTGGATCTTGTACGGCGGTGAGTAGACGCGGCCCTGGAGGATCAGGGTGTTGCCGACGCAGCGCACGGCGCTGGTGGAGATCAGCCGCTGGTCCATGACCTTGATGCCCTGGGCACCGCCCTTCCACAGGGCGTTCACCACGGCCTGGAGGTCCTGCTGGTGGATGACGAGGTAGTCGGGCTGCGGTTCGGGGTAGCCGGGCAGCTTGGCCGTGGCGTTCGGCGGGGCGTCGTTGAGGGTGACGGTGATCGCCTTGCCCTTGAGTTTCTGGGTGCCCGCGTTCTCCTCCAGGGCGGCCAGCTTCCTGTCCTCGGCACTCGTGCTGCCGTCGTCGGCCTCGGCCAGCGACTCCACGTCCGCGCGCAGGGTCGCGTTCGACTCGTCCAGTTCGCCGTTCTTGCGGCTGTGCTCCTCGATGAGGTCGGACAGCTTCAGCAGGGAGGCGTCCGTGCGGATGTTGGTGCCCTTGGCGGTGTTGAAGCTGGTCATGAAGAGGAGACCGGCGAGGGCGAAGACACCCGCGGTGAGTATCCGCACGGGCCGGAGGCGACCACGGGAACGGGGCGTTGATCCCGTCCCGGGGGAGTCGGCAGAATTGCTCAACGTACCCTTATCTCCTTCGGCGCCGTAGAAGCACTACGCTAACGGACGCCCGGGGGAGCCCTTCAGTACCCTCCACACAGGCCCCGAGCCCGACCCAGCACCTGCGCGGCCACGCAGCGCATCGACAGGAGAGACCCTCGTGCCGAAGTCACGTATCCGCAAGAAGGCCGACTACACGCCGCCGCCGGCGAAGCAGGCGACCGCACTCAAGCTGAACAACCGTGCCTGGGTCGCGCCCGTGATGCTGGCCATGTTCCTGATCGGGCTGGCCTGGATCGTCGTCTTCTACGTCACCGACGGCTCGCTGCCGATCGACGGCCTGGACAACTGGAACATCGTCGTCGGCTTCGGGTTCATCGCGGCGGGGTTCGGCGTCTCCACTCAGTGGAAGTAGCCGGCCCCAGCAGCTCTCCCCAGGGCTGTTCAGTGAGTTATCCACAGGCCTGAGGTCGCTTTCCACAGATGGGGAAAAGAAACGACGATCTGTGGATAACTCACCGGAGGTTGACGCCGGTATGACGTGACTACCGGCAGTCACCACCCCTCGAAAATCCGTTCGCCCCCTGCCTGACCTGCGAAAACAGCGGTCGTCGACAGGGGGCTTCGCCATCCCCGCACGTTGTGCACAAGATTCACCACCCACTGTGGACAACAGTGCGCTCAGGTGAGCTGGGCGGTCCTCAGGATCGTCGTCACGACCACGGCCACCAGCACCAGGGCACAGGCGCCGTACTGCACCAGGGCCCGGCGCTCACGCGGCGCGTGGACCATGCCGTACCCCACGATCACCCCTGCCACGAGGCCGCCGATATGGGCCTCCCAGGAGATGTTGAAGGCCGGGTTGAACGTGAAGATCAGGTTGATCACGAGCAGGGCGATGATCGGCCGCATGTCGTAGCGCATCCGGCGCATCAGGACGGCGGTGGCGCCGATGAGACCGAAGATGGCGCCGGAGGCACCGAGCGACGGCTGGTTCGGTTCCGCGATCAGGTAGGTCAGGGCACTGCCCGCCAGACCGGAGACGAAGTAGAGCGTCAGATAGCGGGCCCGGCCGAGCGCCTGTTCGAGGGGGCCGCCCAGCCACCAGAGGCTGAGCATGTTGAACAGGATGTGGACATAGCCGCCGTGCAGGAACATCGCGGTCAGCAGCCGGTACCACTGGCCTTCCGACACACCCTGCACCTCGCCGTAGCCGAGGGCCGGCATGATCGCCCGGCCGACCAGCTCGAGGTGCTCGGTGAAGCGGTCGCCGACGGCGAGCTGGACCAGGAACACCGCGAGATTGACGCCCACGAGGATCTTGGTGGCCAGCCGCGGATCCGCGGCGACCGAGCCGCCGGCCAGGGTGCGCGGCCGGGACGCGGCGGGAGGGTGGTCCGTACCCGCCGCCCGGCGGACGCACTCGGGGCACTGGAAGCCGACGGAGGCGCTGACCATGCACTCGGGACAGATCGGCCGCTCGCAGCGGGTGCAGCGGACTCCGGTCTCGCGGCCCGGGTGCCGGTAGCAGGAGGACGGACCGCTGTGGGTGTCCTCCGGCCGACTGCCTGGCGCCTGGTCCATGGGCTCCCCCGGGTCGTCGTCGTGCAGGGCGTCGTACAGGGCCTTCTCCCGCTCATCCTTACGGACGAGCGGGGCGAATGGTTCCCGCCGACGCCGTCAGCGCCTCTCGACGACGACCGACTGGATGACGACGTCGTGCACCGGGCGGTTCGTGCGCGGGTTGGTCTCGGTGGCCGCGATCTCGTCCACGACCTTCTGGCCCGCCTTGCTCACGACCTCCCCGAAAATGGTGTGCTTGCGGTTGAGCCAGGCGGTCGGGGAGACGGTGATGAAGAACTGGGAGCCGTTGGTGCCCGGGCCGGCGTTGGCCATGGCCAGCAGGTAGGGCCGGTCGAAGCGCAGTTCCGGGTGGAACTCGTCGGGGAACTGGTACCCGGGGTCGCCGGTGCCGTTGCCCAGCGGGTCGCCGCCCTGGATCATGAACCCGCTCATCACGCGGTGGAAGACGGTGCCGTCGTAGAGCGGGGTGTTGGACCGCTCGCCGGTGGCCGGGTGTACCCACTCGCGCGCGCCCGTGGCCAGCTCGACGAAGTTGTCGACCGTCTTCGGGGCGAAGTCCTTGAAGAGCCGGATCTCGATGTCGCCCTTGCTGGTCCTCAAGGTGGCGTAGAGCTGCTCGGCCACGATCGTGCCTTCCGTTGTGCTCGTGTGATCCGCCGATCCTTGCACGGACGGGAGCGGGTCGCGCCGATCCGTGGCATTGTCGACGAAAGGGCCTTTCTTCCGGATCAGGCCGGCTCCGAACGACGGTGCCTTCCGGCCCGGCCGGGCGGGGTCCGGTGCGTGCAGCTGCAAGGCGGAGGAGGGCGGCGACGCGATGGGGGTTCCCCCCGCGCCTTCGGGGCAGTCGGGGAGCGTGTGCCGGCCCCGGCAGGATCCGGCAGACAGGCCCTGGGTGCCGTCGCCCCCGGTTCGTCCGCCATTGCACACGATCGACACCCGTATGCCCGCCCGCACATGCCGGGACGGCCATCGGGAGGCATGATCCGTAAAAGGGTGGAAAGTCGAAATACCGTACGCCACCGAGGAGGAGGAACCCGTGACCCGCATCGACAGCGTGCGCGCCGCGACCGGCTCGGCGAAGGACAGCGTGCTGCACGCCGCGGAAGTGGTGGCGCCCTACGCCGACACGGCCAAGGAGAGGGCCGCGCTCTACGCGCAAGAGGCCCGTGTACGACTCGCGCCCAAGGTGTCGCTGGCCGCCGAGCAGGCCCGCACCCAGTTCGACACCCGTGTCGCGCCCCGGCTGGAGCAGGCCAGGACGCATGTCCCGCCGAAGGTCGACCATGCTGCGCAGGAGGCGGCCGCCCGGACCCTGCTGGCCGCCCGCCAGGCCGCCGAGTACTCGCGCCAGGCCGCCGAATACTCCCGGCCGAAGATCGAACAGGCGGTGGCCGCGGCCGGACCCGTCAAGGACGAGGCCGCCGCACGGGGCGTCGCCGCGCTGGCCGCGCTGCGCGGCCAGGTGACCCCGAAGGAGATCGAGAGGCTGGTCCGCAGGCACCGGCGCAGGGCGCGGGCGGGGAAGGTCGGCAAGACCCTCGTGATCCTCGCCGCGGCCGCCGGCGGCGCCTTCGCGGCCTGGAAGTGGTGGGACAAGCAGACCAACCCCGACTGGCTGGTCGAGCCGCCGGCCGCCACGGAGGTTCCCGCCCCGGGCGGGCTGACCTCGGTGGACGGCAGCACGGATCCGTCCGCCCTGGATCCGGAGGTCCAGGCGAAGCAGGCCGAGGACGAGGCCGCGCGGCGCGACGACGACCGCGGCTGAGCCCGAGGCACGCACCCGGCACCCGCAGTGGGCGGAGGACTTGGAGGTCCTCCGCCCGCTGTCGCGCTTCGTCCCTGCGAACAGGGGCGTGGCGTCACGGGTTTCACGCCGGGTGCGTGCGACGTTCGCGCGGGTCGAAGTCGGCCCACAGCATCTCGGAGTCGTGGACCTCGCCGGTCGGCCTCATGCCCAGGGCCTTCGCGATGCCGGCCGATGCCCGGTGGCCGGGATGCACATGAGCCACGAACCCGGAAACCCCTTGCGCGCGCAGCCAGGCAACCATGGTGCAGGCGCCTTCCTTTCCGTAGCCGGCGCCTTGGAAAGCGTGGCCGACGACCCATGCGAGCTCGGCCTCCACACGGTCGGGGCGGGGTCGGTGGAGCGTTGCCTGAACTGTTCCGACCAGCCGCCCGCCGGTTCCCTTCCGCATCATCCAATTCAGCCAGCCCTGCCGCCCGTCGGGTGAACTGCCGACGACCTGCCGCCGATAGCGCTGCTCCAGTTCCCCTCGGGTCGGCGGAGCGCCACCGATCCATGCATGCAAACGCTCGTCGTTGAGGATCTCCGCAGCTTCTTCGGCATGTGCGATCGTCAGGGGTTCCAGGTGCAAACGCTCCCCTTGGAGGGGTACGGCGGCAGGCCAGGAATCCGTTTCGGGCATGGGGCGATCCTAATCCGGGAAGTCCTGTCAGCTTTTCCACTGTTGGGGCGTACCCCGGGAAGACTGCCGCGCCGACACCGGCACGGAACTGGCTGGCGACAGCCTCCTACCGCACGGCGAACCTCACAGCGGTGCCCGTGGGACCTGCGGTCGGTTCGGGAATCCGAGCCCGCCGCGGCCCGACCGCCCCCGCTCCCGCACTTTCGGGTGCGCGTACATGCGCGTAGGTGCGCGCACCGCGTGTGCACCGAAAAACGCCCTCCGACTCTGCGTTTCCGCAGGTCAGAGGGCGTTTGGACAGTGGAGCCTAGGGGAGTCGAACCCCTGACATCTGCCATGCAAAGACAGCGCTCTACCAACTGAGCTAAGGCCCCGGAAGGGACGCCCGGCCAGTGACCATGTACTGGCGGCCGCCGCAGACCAGAGTACCGGGTCACCGGGGGTATCTCGCAAAAAGATTGGGGGTCCCCCCGGATGACCACTCTCCGTAAGATGCTCGGCGTGGTTCGCTACAGCGAACCGGGGATTTTCCGGGGAAGCGATGGGGAGACGCAATGGACGCCGCACAGCAGGAAGCGACCGCGAGAGCGCGGGAGCTTCAGCGGAACTGGTACGGAGAGCCACTGGGGGCGCTCTTCCGTAAGCTCATCGACGATCTTGGCCTCAACCAGGCTCGTCTCGCGGGGGTGCTGGGGCTGTCCGCACCGATGCTGTCCCAGCTGATGAGCGGTCAACGGGCGAAGATCGGCAACCCCGCCGTGGTGCAGCGGGTGCAGCTGCTCCAGGAGTTGGCGGGTCAGGTCGCGGACGGCAGCGTCAGTGCCGCCGAGGCGACCGAGCGCATGGACGAGATCAAGCGGTCGCAAGGGGGCTCGGTGCTCAGCAACACCACGACTACTACCAGCAGTTCGGGGGCGCCCACGGTCAAGCGGGTGGTCCGCGAGATCCAGTCGCTGCTGCGGTCGGTGGCCGCCGCGGGCGACATCATCGACGCCGCCAACAGCCTCGCCCCGACCCACCCGGAACTGGCAGAGTTCCTCCGGGTGTACGGCGCCGGCCGCACCTCGGACGCGGTCACGCACTACCAGTCCCACCAGAGCTGATCCCCGCGCGCTGACGGGAGCGCGGAGCACGGCGACGGGGGACAGGGGCAGGGGAAGAGGCAGGGAGAGGCCACGAGGAACTCGGGGTACGAGGACTCGGGGTACGGGGGGCTCGGGGGCACGGAGGCTCGGGAGACTTCGGTGGATGTCGGGGGACATGCACGAGGCTCAAGGGGACACGGCGGGGTACGGCGGGATACGGCGGGGCAGGCACGAGGGCTCGGGCGAAAACCGGGAAGACGCGGGGGACACGGGGGTCGTATCGCTCGTCGCGGGGGTAGCGAGGGGGTAGCAGGGGGACACCTGAGGGGGAGGAGCGACGCACTGCCATGGGTGAGGTCTTCGCCGGACGCTACGAACTGGCCGACCCGATCGGACGCGGAGGGGTCGGCGCCGTGTGGCGTGCCTGGGACCACCGCCGCCGCCGGTACGTGGCCGCGAAGGTGCTCCAGCAGCGGGACGCCCACTCCCTGCTGCGGTTCGTCCGCGAGCAGGCGCTGCGGATCGACCACCCTCATGTGCTGGCGCCCGCGAGCTGGGCCGCCGACGACGACAAGGTGCTGTTCACCATGGATCTGGTGGGCGGCGGTTCACTGGTCCACCTCGTCGGCGACTACGGACCGCTGCCGCCGGGGTTCGTCTGCACCCTGCTCGACCAGTTGCTGTCCGGGCTCGCCGCGGTGCACGCCGAGGGGGTGGTCCACCGTGACATCAAGCCGGCGAACGTGCTGCTGGAGGCCACCGGCACCGCCCGCCCCCGTCTGCGCCTGTCCGACTTCGGCATCGCGATGCGGCTGGGCGAGCCGCGCCTGACCGAGACCAACCTCGTGGTGGGCACCCCCGGTTACCTGGCCCCCGAGCAGATGCTGGGCTCCGAACCCGACTTCCCCGCCGACCTGTTCGCCGTGGGACTGGTCGCGCTGTACCTCCTGCAAGGCGCCAAACCGGACGCCAAGGCGCTCGTCCAGTACTTCGCGGAACACGGAACTCCGAGCGCTCCCAAGGGGATTCCCGAGCCGTTGTGGCAGTTCGTGGCCATGCTGCTGCAGCCCGACCCGCAGGCCCGGTTCCGTACGGCCACGGGGGCGCGCAAGGCGCTGGCGGCCGCCGCCGAACTCCTTCCCGAGCCCGGCCCCGACGACGAACTGATCGAGATCTTCGACCAACTCGGCCCCCTGCCCAAGGGGTTCGGGCCCGACGGCCCGCTGAAGCCGCCGGCGCGGAGCACCACCGGACCGACACCCCTGCCCGCCCCGCCGGACACGCCACCCAGTACGGGCCAACCGGCCTCAGGGTCAGTGCCGGCCCGTCCGGAGGCACCTCCGGAACCGGTCCGTCCGGGCACAGATTCGCTGCCCGCCCGACCCACCACACCCCCGGTGCCGGCCCCCCACCCGTCCTGGACCGGCACAGGAGCCGCACAGCAGCCCCCCACTCCCTCCCCCAGCCCGACGCCCACCCCACCTCCCTCCATGTCGGACACCGGCAGTTTCCATCTGCCGCCCCCACTGCCGACGGTCACGGGCACGCCCACCCCCACACCGACACCCACTCCAACGCCGACACCCACACCCACCCCGACACCCACACCGGTCCCGTACGAGACGACCCTCGCCCTCTCCGCCCTCCCAGGCCCCGGTGGCCCCGGAGGTCAGCGCATCGACACCGGCACCGCCTCCTACACCGCCCAGGACCCCCACCGGACCCCGTCGGCTCCGCATCCGGAGCTTCCGAGGCGCGGGCACCGGCGGGCCGTACGACGCGCCCGGCCCGGGCCGCCCGCCAAGGTGGCCGTACCGCTGCTGCTGCTCGCACTGGCGTGTTACGCCGTGGGGTTCTGGGCGCTGACGAGAATCTAGGCGGACTGAGCGGACCGGGCCGACCGGGCGGCCTGGGCGGACCGGGCCGGCGTCCTGCGGCGGGCGGTCAGGGTCCACACGCCGAGGAAGAGCAGCAGCGCGCTCCCCGTACCGATACCGCCCACCGCCACCGCCGTCATCACGGGGTCGGCGCCGCCCGCCACGCCCGTGCCGTCGCCGTCGTCGCCCAGCGTGCCCGTGGCGATGGCCCCGTGCGGCACCGACTGTCCCAGGTACCCCGGCCCGGCCTCCGCGGTTCCGTCCAGCCGGACACGCAGCGTCACCTCGTAGGGGCCGTCACCGAACTGCTCGCCGATGCCGGAGGCCAGGTGGACGACCAGGTAGTAGGAGCCGGCGAATCGCAGGCTGCTCACCGGGTCGGTGGGCGCGTACCGGTTGCCGTACCGGACCGGCGGGACGGGGTCCAGGGAGGCCGACTTCTGGGTGCCCGCATAGCCGATGCCCCGGGCCTCGACCTTGGCACGCACCGGGTTGTAGAGGGTCAGTTCCAGCGCGTCGACCACGTACGCGGTACCCGGGTCCCGGCCCGCCGCGGCGCTGCTCACCTCGGCCTCGGCGTACAGCTGCTGCCCCCAGCCGACGGGCACCTTGTAGAAGACGGTCTCACCCGGGACGGCCTCGTCCCGCCAGACGCCCGGCTGTACGGCGACCGCCCGGCTGAAGCCCGCGCCGCCGGGGCGGCTGACCGGCTCGCCGGCGGGTGGCGCGGGCGTCGCCGAGTTCCACGCCCCGGGCCCGGTCGTGGCGGCGGCCTTCGCGAGCGCCGGCTCGGAGACGGGGGCGAGCTCCAGGGTCCAGGGGTCCGCGGAGCCCTCACCGGTGCCCGTGTCCAGCCGTTCGACGACCACGTAGTAGGTGCCCGGGTCCTGGCACAGCCCCATCCCGGGCCGGATCTCCCGCGCCGCCAGGGCCGTCACCGGCTGCGGGCTGAGCGCGGCGCCGACCGTCGCGGAGTCGCTGGAGCAGGTCGCGCTGTTCGCGTCCTGTATGGAGACGCTGATGCCGTCGGCGACGGCGGGCGTGGCACCGGAACCGGGGACCGCGGTGACGGAGACGTACGTGGTGGACTTCCCGTCGAGTGTGAGGCGGTAGTAGGCCTTCTCACCGGCCGGGAGGGTGCTGCGGTAGGTCGCGCCGGACCGCAGGCTGTCGGCACCGGCGGTGCTCTTCGCGGCCTGCGCGTCCTGGACGTCGTCGGCGAAGGCGTACGCCGGGACGTCCGGTGCGGCGACGGCGCGGGGGACACCGGGCGCCGCCACGCACAGCAGCGCGCCCACGAGCACGGCGCACAACCCAGCCGCCGCACGCCCCGTACGCCCCGTACGCCGGGCCATCCGCACCCGCCCCCTCGTCTTGGTCCGAACGTGGCCCATCCTGCCCCGCGGCCCCGGACTCCGCCCCCCGATTCCGTGCGGACGTCCGAAACACCCGCCTCGAGCCGCCCTAACCGCAACCCGAGAACTCCGCAACCCGAGAACCAGGGACACACAAAACCCCGACCGCTACGGCGGTCGGGGTCTGATTCGATCTCAGTCTCTGGTGTCGGTACTCACGAACCCGTGGGCACGGAGTCAGTCGCCTCCGTCCACAGATCCTGCTCGGCGCGATCCGCCTGGATCTGGCGGTACACGAGGAGCCCGCCGATGGCGGCCAGTGCGACCAGGAGAAGCTTCTTCACCGCGCGACCTCGTCTTTCCTTGACGTAGGGGACCTCTGGCGCCCGACTATACACACGACCGATACCGATCGGTGACCTGCGTCGGCCTCCCAACTCCCGCCCACGGCAGCTCGTAAACCTGTCTTCCCTCATGCACCCGTCCGGGTGGTGTTCATCGGAACATCGCCACGCCGCGTGCGTCGGTCCCGCACTTCCCGACCCCCATACACATCATGAGGAAAGTACGCAAATCGACCAACCCGAAAGTGAGGGTCATGACCGAGAACCGGGTCATGAAGCTGTGGACCGCCATCGTCACCGCCTTCCTCGCGCTGGCGACGGCGCTCGGATTCGCCGCCTCGACCGCCGCCCCCGCGGCCGCGCAGACCGGACCGGCGCACCCCGGCAGCGAGGCCACCACCGGCGAGCGGAGCGCCTCCGCCGCGCGGACGACGACCTGGCCGGCCGCCTCCCCGTGGAACCGGCCGCACGCCCGGTCCCTGCCCCCCACGATGAAGCAGCGCATCCGCGCCGAGGCCCACGGCAAGTCCCCGGGCTGCCGCCACCGCCCCCTTCCCGACGAGGAGGCGGCCGAGCACACCGACGACGCCTGCGAGTCCGACGAGTCCCCGGAGGCCCTCGAACCCTCGATCCCCCTCCAGCGCTGAGACCGGGACACACCGCCTCGACTTCGCTTCGACTTCTTCCTCACCCTCTGTACCACCCGACGTGACGGCGACTTGCGTACAGCCCGCACGATGCAGGCCCGGCGGCTCCCCGGAGCGACCGGGCCTTCGCCGCGCCACCACGCCCGCGCATAACCTGAGACCGTGTCATATGACTGCCAACGCACCCCCGTCGTCCGCGACAACGGCCGGCACCAGTGGGAGAAGGACCGGGCGCGCGCGCCGAAGGCGGTGCGCTTCACCAGCGGGGCGACGGAGCACGACACCGGACTACACCGTCCCGACCTGATCTTTCACGCGCGGTACCGCGAGATCGGGGCACCGGCCGAGCTGGCGGACGCGTTCGGCGTCCCGGCGGGCACCATGCTCCTGGAGCGTTCCTACCGGACCCGGCACGGCGCCGAGAACGCGCCCTTGGCCCTGGTCACCTCCTATCTCGTGCACGCGATGATCGCCGTCAACCCCGCCCTCCTCGAAGAGGCGAACGAGCCCTGGCCCGGCGGCACCCAGAGCCAGCTGCACAGCGTGGGCATCGAGCTGGACCGCGTCGAGGAACGCCTCGTGGCCCGTCCGCCGACCCCCGCCGAGGCCCGCGACCTGGACCTGCCCTCCGGCGCGCCCGTGATCCTGCTGCGCAAGACGTCGTACGACGTCGGCGACCGCGTCGTGAACCTCGCCGACGTGACCCTGCCCGCGGACCGCACGGAGCTGCTGTTCACCACCCGTCTGGAAAGGTGGTGAGGGCCACCATGGCCGCCACGACAGCCACGACAGCCACGACAGCCACGACAGCCACGACCAGGCGTGTCGTCGTCGTCACCGCCGTGCACGCCCCCTCCGCCCGGCATCTGCCCGAGGCCTGGACGTCGCTGCGCGAACAGGAACTGCCCGCCGGCTGGGAGTGGCACTGGGTGATACAGGAGGACGGCAGGAGCGACGACGTCGCCGCGTACGTCCCCGACGACACCCGGGTGACCTTCCGCCAGGGGCGCCCCGGCGGGCCCGGAGTCGCCCGCACCATCGCGCTGGCGCACGCCGAGGGCGAGTACGTGAAGGTCCTCGACGCCGACGACCGGCTCACGCCCGGCGCCCTCGCGCGGGACCTGGCCGCGCTCGAGGCCGACCCCGCCCTCGGCTGGGCGACCTCCCGGGTCCTGGACCTGCTGCCCGACGGCAGCACGGTCGGCTTCCCGGACGATCCCGAGGGCGGCCCGGTGGAGCGCGGCGCCGTACTCGACCACTGGCGGGCGCACGACTACCGCGCACAGGTCCACCCGGCGTCCCTCTTCGTCCGCCGCGACCTGCTGACGGCCCTCGGCGGCTGGATGGCGTTGCCCGCGTCCGAGGACACCGGCCTGCTGCTCGCGCTCAACGCGGTCAGCCGCGGCTGGTTCACCCCGGAGGCCGGGCTCCTCTACCGCAAGTGGGACGGACAGGTCACCGGCCAGGCCGCGCACGTCGACCCCGCCGAGCGGACGGCCCGGATGGCGGTCGTGGAAACCAGGGCACGCGCCCTCGCGAACTCCGGCTGGAGCTACCCGACGGCCGGCTGACCCACGGCCGGAACTATCCGGCGGCGGCCTGGCCTGCGGCTGCGGCCATCCAGTGGGCGACCCTGCGCAGGGTCGTCTCGTCCACCTGGTCGACCAGGGCGCGTACGGCGGTGGCGTCGTCCTCGGTGAGGTCGTAGAGGCCCGCCTTGCTCAGGCCCGCCATCAGGACCTGGTGCCGCCGGTCCTCCATGCGTTCCGCGAGCTTGGTCGGGGCCTGAGCGCCGGCACCGGGCGAGGAGACCCCTGAGTCCCCTGGCTCCTCCGCCGGCTCTTCCGCGGCGGCCGCGGGGGCGGGGGCCGCGTCGAAGCGGTGCCAGTCCCCGCCCTTCGGGCCCCACAGGGCGACCGTCACCTCCTCGCCCCGCGCCCGTTTGACCTGGGTCATCTCGCCCATCGCGTACAGCACCGGCGTCCTGTCCGGCGACTCGGCGGCGGGCCGCCAGGACGCCGAGGGCGGGTCGTAGAACATCGCGACCCAGCGGGGAGCCCCCGACGGCTGCGGGCTCTGGGGACGGGTCTCCATGGCGCTCATCCCTTCCGTATCGGCACGTTCCGTATCGGCACGGCAGGGCGACCATATCTGACGGACCGTCAGCTATCCAGAGCCCGAGGCCTCCGGGGGCCCGGACCGTTCACTGCCTCGCGGCGATCGCCGCCCGCGCCCGCTGCCGGAACGCCTCCAGCTTGTCCACCGGCTCCGTCAGCTGCCGGCTGCGGGAGCGGATGCTCACGTCGTGCCCCCCGGCCGCCCGGCGCAGCGCGCCCACCGTGGCCCGCTCACGCGGGATGTGCCGGAAGGGGTCGAAGGAGTACCAGCGCATCGCGTTCTCGTGGGTCATCTTCGCGATGTCGGAGTCCGGGACCGCGCAGTCCGTCAGGACGCCGTGGAGCTGCTCGGGCGCGTCCGGCCACAAGGAGTCGCTGTGCGGGTAGTCGCCCTCCCAGGCGATGTTGTCGATCCCGATGTCGTGACGCAGCCGGATGCCCAGCTTGTCGGTGATGAAGCAGGTCAGGAAGTGCTCCCGGAAGACCTCCGAGGGGAGCTTGCCGCCGAAGTCCTGGAGGGTCCAGGCGGCGTGCATCTCGAAGGTGCGGTCCACCCGCTCCAGGAAGTACGGGATCCAGCCCGTGCCGCCCTCCGACAGGGCGATCCTGAGGTCGGGGAACTCCTTCAGCACCCGGGACCACAGCAGGTCGGACGCGGCCGAGACCAGGTTGATCGGCTGGAGCGTGATCATCACGTCCGGCGGCGAGTCCACGGCCGGGATGGCGAGCCGGCCCGAGGAACCGATGTGGATGGACAGGACGGTGCCCGTGTCGGAGGCCGCCTGCCACAGGGGGTTCCAGTAGGGATCGTGGAAGCTCGGGTAGCCGAGCACCGCCGGGTTCTCCGGGAACGTCATCGAGTGACAGCCCTTGGCGGCGACCCTGCGCAGCTCGGCCGCGCACAGCTCGGCGTCCCAGATGGCGGGCAGAGCCATTGGGATGAAGCGCCCGGGATACGCCCCGCACCACTCGTCCATGTGCCAGTCGTTGTACGCGCGCACCAGGGCGAGCGAGAACTCGGAGTCCTCGGTGGCGAACATCCTGGCCGAGAAGCCGGGAAAGGACGGGAAGTTCATCTGGGCGAGGATGCCGCCCGCGTTCATGTCCTTGATCCGCTCGTGGACGTCGTAACAACCGGGCCGGATCTCGTCCATGCCCTGGGGATCGAGGCCGTACTCCTCCTTGGGCCGCCCGGCGACCGCGTTGAGCGCGGCGTTGCCCACGGTGTTGTCGCGGAACTGCCAGACGTCGCTGCCGTCCTCGCGGTGGACGAGCCGCGGGGCGTCGTCCCGGTACCGCTTCGGCAGGTGGTTCACGAAGATGTCCGGCGGCTCGATGATGTGGTCGTCCACGCTGATCAGGATCAGATCGTCCCGTTGCATGTCGGTCCTCCCGCACGCCCTGCTGGATCCGCACTCTCGATTTTTGAAAACTACATTCTCATAAGAGGCGAATCAAGCATCCGGGCAGACAGAGCGGTCGCCGAACGGGAGGGTCCCGTTCTCAGCCAAAGGTGATCGAGAAGTGGCCCCTGAAGGGAATCGACGCTTGAGGACGGCGGCTCCTGGGTAGCTCGACCCGGTTCGGAACCGAGGAGCAGAAGTGACCCGTGCGTACCGCCCGTGCCGCCGGGCACGCCACACCGTTCGGCACCGGTCCCTCCCCTCGTGCGGACCGCTGCCGAACGGTGCGGGTGCCGTCGGACCGTGCCCGGGAATCCTCCCAGCCATACCCCCGCGCGAGGAGACCCCCGACATCCGGTCACTGATGTAACCGCAGGTCAGACGTATAGAGTGAGTTTTCCGGTCCGGATTCCAGGCCCGGATCCAGGTGCGGGGGAAGTAAGGGGTGGAGGCCTTGAGTTTCGACTCAGGGGCACGTACGGCCTTCGCGGAACGTCTCGCGCTGCTCTACCGGGAGGCCGGCAATCCGCCTCTCAAGCGGGTGTCCGAGGCGGTCGTCCGGCTGCAGCGGGTCGACGAGCGGGGACGGCCCGTCCGGGTGTCCGCCCAGCGGATCAGCGACTGGCGCCGGGCCCGCAACGTGCCCGCGCAGTTCGCCGCCCTCGCCGCCGTGCTGGCCGTCCTCATCCCCGAGGCCCGGCGTGCCCGGCCCGCCCCCGTCTCCCCCGGTCTCTACGACACGGTCCAGTGGCAGCGCCTGTGGGAACGCGCGCTGGCCGACCCGGTCGGAGCCGGCGAGGCCGCCGAGGCGACGGAGAAGGAACCGCACCCCGCCGAGGCCGCCGGCGTCCCCGGAGGCGTGTGCCCCTACCGGGGCCTGGCCTCCTACCGTCAGCAGGACGCCCGCTGGTTCTACGGCCGGGAGCGCAGCACCGACGCGCTGGTCGCCCAGCTGCGCGCGGCGCAGCGCTCCGGCGGCCTGGTGATGCTGGTGGGCGCCTCGGGCGCGGGCAAGTCCTCCCTGCTGAGCGCCGGCCTGGTCCCCGCGCTGCGCGACGGCGCGCTCGGTGACACGAACGGCGCGGGGAGGGACGTACTGCACCTCGTCCCCGGAGCGGATCCGCTCGCGGAACTGACCGACCGGATCCCGGAACTCGCGCCGCTGGTCGGCACGGCGCCCCCGCCCCCCGGCACCCCCGCCTTCGCCCGGGCCGTGCGCCAGGCCCTGTCCTCGTGGGCGCGCCGGGACACGCCGGACCCCGCCCGGCCGGTCCTCATCGTGGACCAGTTCGAGGAGGCCTTCACCCTCTGCTCCGACGAGGTGAGCCGCCGTACCTTCGTCCGGTTACTGCACGCCGCCGCCACGCCCGCCGGGCCCGGGGAGCAGGCCCCGGCGCTCGTCGTCCTCGGGGTCCGCGCCGACTTCTACGAACCCTGCCTCACCCACCCCGAGCTGGCCGACGCCCTCCAGCACCGGCACATGGTCCTCGGTCCGCTGACCTCCGCCGAGCTGCGGGAGGCGGTGACCGGTCCCGCCAAGGCCGTGGGCCTGGAGCTGGAACCCGGGCTGGCGGAGCTCATCGTCCGGGAGGTCAGCGCGGACGGCCCGCGCGGGGCGCACGACCCCGGTGTCCTGCCGCTGCTCTCGCACGCCCTGCTCGCCACCTGGCAGCGCCGCAAGGCGGGCCGGCTGACCCTGGCCGGCTACCGCGCGGCCGGCGGCATCCAGGGCGCGGTCGCCGCGACGGCCGAGCGCGCCTGGTCCGGCCTGGACCCGGCCGCCCGCACGGCGGCCCGGCTGCTCCTCCTGCGGCTCGTCCGGCTCGGCGAGGACACCCAGGCCACCCGCCGACGGGGCACCCGCCGCCAGCTCGCCGCGGAGTCGACGGACCCCGGCAAGACCGAGGAGTCCCTCGAGGCGCTGGTGCGCGCCCGGCTGGTGACCCTGGACGCGGAGTCCGTGGAGATCACCCACGAGGCGCTGCTGACCGCGTGGCCGCGGCTGCGGGAGTGGATCGACGAGGACCGCAGCGACCATCTGCTGCGCCAGCGGCTGGAGGAGGACGGCCGGGCCTGGGAGGGCTCGAACCGCGACTCGTCCCTCCTCTACCGGGGCTCCCGCCTCGAACAGGCCCACAGCTGGGCGAAGTCGGCCGGTGACACCTTCCTGACCCGCGGCGCGATGGACTTCCTGGCCGCCTCCGTACGGCTGCGCCGGCGCACGGTGTGGATCAGCCGGGCCGCGGTGTCCGCCCTCGTCGTCCTGGCGATGCTGGCGGTCGGCGCGGCGGTGGTCGCCTGGCAGCAGCGCAACGACGCCGTGTTCGAACAGGTGGTCGCCGAGGCGGACCGCGTCCAGTACACGGACCCGTCGCTGTCCGCGCAGCTCGACCTGGTCGCCCACCGGCTGCGCCCCGGCGACGAGGGCGCGCGCAACCGGCTCCTCTCGATCGTCAACGCCCCGCTGGCCACCCCACTGCTCGGCCACACCGGCGCCGTCTACCTGACCTCGTTCAGTCCGGACGGCAGAACGCTGGCCACCGCGAGCTACGACCGCACGGTCCGCCTGTGGAACGTGGCGGACCCGTCCCGCCCGAGGCCCCTGGGCAAACCCCTGACCGGCCACGGGAGCTGGGTGAGCACCGCGGTCTTCAGCCCGGACGGCAAGGTGCTCGCCAGTGCCGGCGACGACGGCACGATCCGGCTGTGGGACGTGAGCGACCCCGCGGCCCCCCGCCCCGTGGGGCGGCCCCTGACGGCCCGCGGCGGCGGCACGGTCTACCTGGTGGCCTTCAGCCCCGACGGCCGCACCCTGGCCTCCGCCCACGAGGACGGCAGGGTCCGTCTCTGGGACGTCCGGAAGCCGGACGCCGCCAAGGCGTCGGCCACCCTCACCGGCCATACGGCGGCCGCCCGCACCGTCGCGTTCAGCCCCGACGGCAGGACACTGGCCTCCGGCGGCGACGACAACGCCGTCCGGCTCTGGAACACGGCCGACCCGCGCCACCCGCGCCCCCTCGGCAGGCCGCTCACCGGCCACGACGACACGGTGCACTCCGTGGCCTTCAGCCCCGACGGCCGTACGCTGGCCAGCGGCAGCGCGGACGACACCGTACGGCTGTGGAACCTGGCCGACCCCGCGCACGCGGCCGCCCTCGGCGCCCCGCTCACCGGCCACACCGGCCCGGTCTGGTCGGTGTCCTTCAGCCCGGACGGCAGGATGCTCGCCGGCGCCAGCGCGGACAGCACGGCGATCCTGTGGAACGTCAGCGACCGGGCGGACCCCTCGCAGGTGGGCGAGCCCCTCGCGGGCAGCAGCGGCGAGATGTACGCCCTGGGCTTCAGCCCCGACGGCAGAACCCTGGCCACCGGCAGCGGAGACAACAAGGTGCGCCTGTGGTCGATCCCGCGGTCGGACATGATCGGCCACACGGGCGCGTTCCGCGCGGACGGCCGGCTGCTCGCCACGGCGGCCCGCGACGGCCGGGTCCGCCTGTGGAACGTCGAGAGGCCCGGCCGTCCCCAACCCCTCGGCAAGCCGTTCATGCCCGCCGACGGCGGCTACCGCTCCCTCGTCTTCTCCCCGGACGGCCGCACCCTCGCAGTGCTGACCGGGAACCGCGCGGTGTACCTCTGGAACATCGGCGACCCCGCCCGGCCGGTCTCCTACGGCCCGCCCATCACCCTGCGCACCCGCTTCACGGGCCCCGACGCGCTCGCCTACAGCCCCGACGGCCGCACCCTGGCCACCGGCTACAACGACCGCACCATCCGCCTCTGGAACGTCACCGACCCCTCCCGCATCACTCCCTACGGCGACGCCCTCACGGGCCACAAGGGCTACGTCAACGCCCTCGCCTTCAGCCCCGACGGCCGCACCCTGGCGAGCGGCAGCGCGGACGGCACCATCCGCCTCTGGAACGTCACCGACCCGAGCCGTACGACCTCCCTCGGCAGCCCCCTCAAGGGCCATCTCGGCCCGGTCAACGCACTCGTCTACAGCCCCGACGGCAAGACCCTCGCCTCCGGCAGCGACGACGACACGGTCCGCCTCTGGAACATCGCGGACCCCGCCCGCGCCACCTCCCTCGGCTCCCCCCTCACCGGCCACACCGAGGCCGTCGTCTCCCTGACGTTCAGCCGGGACGGCGCCACCCTGGCCAGCGGCGGCAACGACAACACGGTCCGCCTCTGGAACGTCAGCGTCCCCTCCGACGCCTCCCCCATCGGCCAGTCGATGAGCCCCAACGCCAAGACCGGCAACTTCCTCTCCTTCAGCCCGGGCAGCCGCATGCTCGGCGTCTCCAGCGGCGCCGACACGATCCGCATCTGGAACCTCGACGTCGACCAGGCGATCACCCGCATCTGCTCCACCACCGAGAACGTCCTGACCTCCGAGAAGTGGCACGAGTACCTGCCACGCCTCTCGTACGACCCCCCGTGCGACACCTGACGGGACAGTGATCCCGATCACAACTCGGCACCGAGCCCCACCAGTCACCTCCCGCCGACCAGCCACCCTTGTTAGCCTTGGCCCAAGCCCGGTCGCTAGTGCATCCCCCGTCACCAGCGACCGGGCCTTTTGTATGCCGTGTCGCATGTCCTGTTGTATGCGCCGCGGGCCGATCGTCGGAGCGGACCGTTCACTCGTGACCCGGATCGGTCGGCCGGCGCAGCGTTGGCGGCAGCGGCTGGGTCGATGCCGCCAGGATCTGTTCGTTTCCCGTCCACTGGCGGCGAATCCAATTTTCTGCCTACTGAGATTTAAGAAGACAACCCGCTCGACCCATAACGTGCAACGCGGGGCGCAGATTACATAAATTAAAAAACGCTCTCAGCAAAGTCTCCCTCGCCACGGTCACTCATTTGCCGCGCAACTGGAGGAGCCGACGGGGCGTTAGCAGGACATGACGAAACCAATGCCCCTTGGCCTGCCCCGCCGCGGAGCGCGGACGGAGAATTCGTCCTGTGCCAGTGATATGACAGTGGGGAGATACGCCTACACGCCTGGTACGGCGTACTCGACCCTGGAGGTCCGGGGCACCCTGCACCGGGGCACCCGGCACGGGGACGGTGAACGGGTCGAAACCCGGGTCACCGAGTCACTGCTCATCGAGTTTCTCACGCTGTTGGACGCGGTCCAGAAGGAACTCGATCAGCGGTGGAGCGGCCAGAGGAAGTCTGACTGCCACGCGGACCGCATGTGACTGGGTGAATCACCATGAATCACGACTACCCGGATCTCTCATTCACGCAGCGTGAATGGTACCCCGACGCATACTCTTTCGGGTCGGGTACGGGCTGGCACAGCAGTCCTGTCGAGGGCCTGCACTCGGGAGCCCCCTTGGAACCCCCTGATACAGGGTGGGACCCGGTCGAGGAACTTGCCTATCTCCTGCAGGACGCCGTACCGGCGGAGCGGGCGACCACCGTGCCGCCGCCGCGCAGCGAGCCGCCGTCCGACGTCGACTTCGCCGACCCGTTGGAGAACCTGGCACAGATCACGGCGCAACTGCCGCCCATCCGACGTTCTTCCGCGGGGCACCGGAAGATCCGGGGCGGAAAACTGCAATGCAGGTGGATGCAGACCGGCAGCTTCGTGATCGTCGCATTCGTTGCCGTCATCGTGGCGATGGTCAGCGTCTTCGGAGCCATGGCGGCCTACGCACCTCTGCAGCACATCACGGCCGGCGCGAAGGGCGGGAAGAATTCCTGGTGGCCCGTTCTCGTCTACGGCCCCTGGATCGTTGCTTCTCTCTCCATCCTGCGCACGGCCCTGCATCAACGCCGGGCTCTGCACTCGTGGTTCGTCGTTCTCATCTTCTCCTCTGTCGCGATGATGCTGTGCGTCGCGCAGGCCGAACGGACCTTCGCCGGTATCGCCGGAGCGGCCCTGCCTGCCATCGCGTCCCTGGCCTGCTTCCAGCAACTCGTCCGGCAGATCACATTGACTCTGCCGCCGCGAAAGAGCACGTCCCGCCATCGGCAGTAGCCGAACACAGAGCCGGCCGCCCAGCCTCGGGCCGGCAACGTGATGGAACCTCCGAGGAGATCCGGAACAGCTCGGAAGCACGGGCGGGCCGGCGACAGCGCGCGCGAGGCCGTCTGCATGCCCGCCGAGCCGCTGGAAGATCCACTCATCGGCCGATGTCAGCCGTGACCGTCGTCGATACAAGCCGTGGACGGCAAAGACCCCCGGTCCATCCGGACCGGGGGTCTTCTCGCTGTGGGGCTAACAGGATTTGAACCTGTGGCCTCATCCTTATCAGGGATGCGCTCTAACCAACTGAGCTATAGCCCCGCCGCGCTCTGCGGTGTGTGTCCCGCGCGCTGACTCCTGAAGGTTAGCGCACGACGTGGGCAGTCCCAAAATCGATACCCCGGGGACCGCCCACGGATGGTTTAGCCGCAGTTCACTCGTCCTCTGCGAGCGTCAGCTCGATACCGCCGACGAAGCCCGCGGAGAGGTTGTAGATGAAGGCGCCCAGGGTGGCCAGCGCCGTCGCGAGGACGACGTCGATGACCGCGATGATCGAGGTGAACGTCAGGACGTGGGGGAGGGACAGGAAGGCCTGCAGGTCGAAGCCGTTCGACTCGTTGGAGCCGGTGGCCTCCGAGATGGTGCCGCCGACCGACGAGAAGACGCCCATCGCGTCCATGACCATCCACAGCACCGCCGCCGCGACGATCGTGCAGATGCCGAGCGCGATCGACAGCAGGAAGCTGACCTTCATCACGGACCACGGGTCGGCCTTCGCCACCCGCAGCCGCGCCTTGCGCACACGCGGCACGGTCCGCGCACCGGCACCGGTGCGCGGGCGGCGTACCGCACCGGTCTGGGCCGGCTGCACGGCCGCCGCCGGCTGCGACGGGTAGGCCTGCGGCGGGTGGTAGGGCCCGGCGGCCTGCTGGGGCTGCCGCTCACCGGGCAACGGTGAGGCGGGCTGCTGCTGGGCCTGTGGGCCTCGCGTGTCCGTCACGGATCCCCCTTGGGAGCCCTTGGATCCCTTGGTTCCTTGTGTGTCGGGCGAGGAGGAGGACGAGTCGGCCGCCGAGGGCTTGATCGCCTTCAGCTGGGTCGTGTGGGTGTCAGCCACCGGCCCTTCCGTGCTCCGCGCGCCGGTCGTGCGCGCGTCCTCCGCCGGCGCGGCGGAGCCACGGCCGCCGCCGTCCTTGTCCGTACCGGCGGACGTCTCGGCGCCTGTGGCTCCGCTCACGATGACTCTCTCCTCGTGCTACTCGGCCGAGGGCGTCTCACCCTCGTCCGTGCCGCTGGTCGCGGCGTCCTCGGCGGTCTCGTCCACGGTGTCCGCACCGTCGACCTCCTCCGCCTCCCGCCCTGCCTCGGCGTTACGTGCGATGCCCACGACGGCATCGCGCTTGCCCAGGTTGATCAGTTGGACGCCCATGGTGTCACGGCCCGTCTCCCTGACCTCGTTGACTCGCGTACGAATCACACCACCTGACAACGTGATGGCGAGGATCTCGTCGGTCTCCTCGACCACCAGCGCGCCGACAAGCGAACCACGGTCCTCCACGATCTTGGCGGCCTTGATGCCGAGGCCGCCGCGACCCTGGACGCGGTACTCGTCGACGCCGGTCCGCTTCGCGTACCCGCCGTCTGTGGCAGTGAACACGAACGTACCGGGTCGAACAACATTCATCGAGAGGAGCTGGTCCCCTTCGCGGAAGCTCATGCCCTTGACACCCGAGGTGGCGCGGCCCATGGGGCGGAGTGTTTCGTCCGTGGCGGTGAAGCGGATCGACTGTGCCTTCTTGCTGATCAACAGCAGATCGTCGTCGGCCGAGACGAGTTCGGCGCCGATCAGTTCGTCGTCCGAACCGTCCTCCGTCTCACGGAGGTTGATCGCGATGACACCGCCGGAGCGGGGCGAATCGTAATCCTTCAGCGGCGTCTTCTTGACCAAGCCGCCCTTGGTGGCGAGCACCAGGTAGGGCGCCGCCTCGTAGTCGCGGATCGCGAGGATCTCGGCGATCGCCTCGTCCGGCTGGAAGGCGAGCAGGTTGGCCACGTGCTGGCCGCGTGCGTCCCGGCCGGCGTCGGGGAGTTCGTAGGCCTTCGCGCGGTACACGCGGCCCTTGTTGGTGAAGAACAGCAGCCAGTGGTGCGTGGTCGAGACGAAGAAGTGGTCGACGATGTCGTCTTCCTTCAGCTTCGCGCCGCGCACGCCCTTGCCGCCGCGCTTCTGCGCGCGGTAGTCGTCCGCCTTGGTGCGCTTGACGTAGCCGCCGCGCGTGACGGTGACGACGATGTCCTCCTCGGCGATCAGGTCCTCGATGGACATGTCACCGTCGTAGGGCACCAGCATGCTCTTGCGGTCGTCGCCGTACTTCTCGACGATGGCGGCGAGTTCCTCGCTGACGATGCCGCGCTGGCGGACCGGCGAGGCCAGGATCGCGTTGTACTCCGTGATCTTCGCCTGGAGTTCGTCGTGCTCCTGGATGATCTTCTGGCGCTCCAGGGCGGCGAGGCGGCGCAGCTGCATCTCGAGGATGGCGTTCGCCTGGATCTCGTCGATCTCCAGGAGCCCCATCAGGCCCGTACGCGCGACGTCGACGGTCTCGCTGCCCCGGATGAGCGCGATGACGTCGTCGATGGCGTCCAGGGCCTTGAGGAGGCCGCGGAGGATGTGGGCGCGCTCCTCGGCCTTGCGCAGACGGAAGCGCGTACGGCGGACTACGACCTCGATCTGGTGCGTCACCCAGTGGCGGATGAACGCGTCCAGGGACAGCGTGCGCGGGACGCCGTCGACCAGGGCCAGCATGTTGGCGCCGAAGTTCGACTGCAGATCCGTGTGCTTGTAGAGGTTGTTCAGGACGACCTTGGCGACCGCGTCCCGCTTCAGGACGATCACCAGGCGCTGGCCGGTGCGGGACGACGTCTCGTCGCGGACGTCCGCGATGCCGCCGACCTTGCCGTCCTTCACCAGGTCGGCGATCTTCTGCGCGAGGTTGTCGGGATTGACCTGGTAGGGCAGCTCCGTGACCACCAGGCACTGGCGGTTCTGGATCTCCTCGACCTCGACGACCGCCCGCATGGTGATCGAGCCGCGGCCCGTGCGGTAGGCCTCCTCGATGCCCTTACGGCCGACCACGAGCGCACCGGTGGGGAAGTCGGGGCCCTTGATGCGCTCGATGAGGGCGTCCAGGAGCTCCTCGTGGGAGGCCTCCGGGTTCTCCAGGTACCACTGGGCGCCGGCCGCGACCTCGCGCAGGTTGTGCGGCGGGATGTTGGTCGCCATGCCGACCGCGATGCCCGCCGAGCCGTTGATCAGCAGGTTGGGGAAGCGGGCCGGCAGGACGGTCGGCTCCTGGGAGCGGCCGTCGTAGTTGTCCGTGAAGTCGACGGTCTCCTCGTCGATGTCGCGGACCATCTCCATCGACAGCGGCGCCATCTTGCACTCGGTGTACCGCATGGCGGCCGCCGGGTCGTTGCCCGGGGAGCCGAAGTTGCCGTTGGAGTCCACCAGCGGCATCCGCATCGACCACGGCTGGGCGAGGCGCACGAGGGCGTCGTAGATCGAGGAGTCGCCGTGGGGGTGGTAGTTGCCCATGACGTCGCCCACGACACGGGCGCACTTGTAGAAGCCGCGCTCGGGGCGGTAGCCGCCGTCGTACATGGCGTACAGCACGCGGCGGTGGACGGGCTTGAGGCCGTCCCGTACGTCCGGCAGGGCTCGGGACACGATGACGGACATCGCGTAGTCGAGATACGAACGCTGCATCTCCGTCTCGAGCCCGACGGGCTCGATGCGCATGGCGATGTCGCCGCCCTCTTCAGGGGTGACGGGGGTGTTGTCGTCGGTCATTGCTGGTGGGGATCCTTCCTGATGCGGTCAGCTGAGACCGACTCAGATGTCGAGGAAGCGGACGTCCTTGGCGTTGCGCTGGATGAACGCGCGGCGGGCCTCGACGTCCTCGCCCATGAGGACCGAGAAGAGGTCGTCGGCCTGGGCGGCGTCGTCGAGGGTGACCTGGCCGAGGACCCGGTGTTCCTGGTCCATGGTGGTCACGCGCAGCTCCTCGGCGTTCATCTCGCCGAGACCCTTGAAGCGCTGGATCGAGTCCTCCCGCACGCGCTTGCCGCGCTGCCGGCCCATCTCGATCAGCGCGTCGCGCTCGCGGTCGGAGTACGCGTACTCGATGTCGTCCCGGCCCCACTTGATCTTGTACAGCGGGGGACGGGAGAGGTACACGTGCCCGGCCTCGACCAGCGGCCGCATGAAGCGGAACAGGAAGGTCAGCAGCAGGGTGCTGATGTGCTGGCCGTCCACGTCGGCGTCCGCCATCAGGATGATCTTGTGATAGCGCAGCTTCTCGATGTCGAAGTCCTCGTGGACCCCGGTGCCGAAGGCCGAGATCAGCGCCTGGATCTCCTGGTTCTGCAGGATCTTGTCGATCCGCGCCTTCTCCACGTTGAGGATCTTGCCGCGGATCGGGAGGATCGCCTGGTACTGCGGGTTGCGGCCGGACTTGGCCGAGCCGCCGGCGGAGTCACCCTCGACGATGAAGATCTCGCACTTGATCGGGTCGTTCGACTGGCAGTCCGAGAGCTTGCCCGGCAGCGACGCCGACTCCAGGAGGCCCTTACGACGCGTCAGGTCCCGGGCCTTGCGGGCCGCCACGCGCGCGGTGGCCGCCTGGATACCCTTGCGGACGATGTCGGCGGCCTCGACCGGGTTGCGGTCCAGCCAGTCGTTGAGGTGCTCGTAGACCGCCTTCTGGACGAAGGTCTTCGCCTCGGTGTTGCCCAGCTTGGTCTTGGTCTGGCCCTCGAACTGCGGCTCGCTCAGCTTGACCGAGATGATCGCGGTCAGACCCTCGCGGATGTCGTCACCCGTGAGGTTGTCGTCCTTCTCGCGCAGCAGCTTCTTGTCGCGCGCGTACTTGTTGACCAGGTTGGTCAGCGCCGCGCGGAAGCCCTCCTCGTGGGTACCGCCCTCGTGCGTGTGGATGATGTTGGCGAAGGAGTACACGCCCTCGCTGTAACCGCTGTTCCACTGCATCGCGACCTCGAGGGAGAGGCTGCGCTCCCTGTCCTCGGCCTCGAGGTCGATCACCGTCGGGTGCACCACGTCGCCCTTGCGGGAGTTGAGGTACTTCACGAAGTCGACGATGCCGCCCTCGTAGTGGTACGTGACGGTCTTGACCTCGTCCTTGACGTCGGCGCCCGCCTCGTCCGCCCCGGCCGTGGCCTTCGCCGACTCGCGCTCGTCGGTGAGTTTGATCGTCAAACCCTTGTTGAGGAACGCCATCTCCTGGAAGCGCCGCGAGAGCGTCTCGAAGGAGTACTCGGTGGTCTCGAAGATGTCCGGGTCGGCCCAGAAGGTGACCGAGGTGCCGGTCTGCTCGATGGCCTCGTGCTTGGCCAGCGGGGCGGTGGGGACGCCCATCTTGTAGTCCTGCGTCCAGCGGTGCCCGTCGGTCCGCACCTCGACGGCCACCTTGGACGACAGCGCGTTCACCACGGAGACGCCCACGCCGTGCAGGCCGCCGGAGACCGCGTAGCCTCCGCCGCCGAACTTGCCGCCCGCGTGCAGCACGGTCAGCACGACCTCGACGGCGGGCTTGCCCTCGGAGGGGACGATGCCCACCGGGATGCCACGGCCGTTGTCGATGACGCGGACGCCGCCGTCGGCCAGGATCGTCACGTCGATCGTGTCCGCGTGGCCGGCCAGCGCCTCGTCGACGGAGTTGTCCACGACCTCGTAGACGAGGTGGTGCAGACCACGCTCGCCCGTGGAGCCGATGTACATACCGGGGCGCTTGCGGACCGCGTCCAGGCCCTCGAGGACGGTGATGGCGCTGGCGTCGTACGAGGCGGTGACCTCGGCGTTCGAGGTGCCCGCCGCGCTCTTCGCGCCGGCGTCGGTGGACGGGATGTTCTCGTTGGGGTTGCCGGAATCGGCCACGAAGCGCCCTTTCTGGCACAGCACGAGCCAGGCTCCTCGGCAGGTTGCCGGAGCGGCTGCGGCATGTTGCGTTGGTAAGCCTTGATCAGCGTTGCTCAGCTTTTCCCGGGCGGTCCCCACGTTCGGGGCGGGATTGGCTTCCAGTCTACCGGTAGCGCCGACAGTGATGGGGGTTTGCCGGTACCTGAGTCCGGATGTGGCGCCCTCAACCGGTCTCCGACGGGTCCCGATATACGGAAGGGGGCTCCAAGAGGCTCACAGCGGCACTCAGCGCTTCCGGGTGTCAACCCTTGGCTACCGTGGAGTCAGGTCGGAATTCGCAACCGCGTGCGGGCTGTTCACAGCCCTCGGCGGGACGTTCGCGCACCCACGGGAAAACGGCCGGGGCGGTACACGATCACCGCCCCGGCCATCCCCCACACGTGACACAGATCACCCATAGGTATCGCCGGGACCCGTGCTGCCGGGGGCCCGCAGCGGGCCGTAGCGGCGGGGCGGACCGCCCGGCCCCTGTACCTTGATCAGCTTCACCCGGCCGTGCCCGAGGTCCTGGTTGAGCCGAGCGACCAGGGTCGGCGCCAGCAGTCGCAGGTTCGTCGCCCAGGCCGTGGAGTCGCAGCGCACCACCAGCACCCGTTCGTCCTCGTCGTAGCGCTCCGGCACACAGTGCTTGGCCACGTCCTCACCGACGATCTCCGGCCAGCGCCCCATCACCCCGCCCACCGCGGCCGGCGCCTCCCAGCCGCGCTCGGTGAGCAGCCGGTTGATCGCCGCCCCCAGCGCCATGGGGTCCCGCCCGTCCGCCCGCGCGCCGGAGCGCAGGCCGCCCCCGCGCCGCGCCTGCTTCTTCTGCTGCGCCGCGTCCCCACGCGCGCGTGCCTGTTCCCGTGCCGCCCTGAGCGCCACGCGTGCGAGGTCGACACCCGAGGGCTCGGCCGGCTTCCCCTGCTCCGGCTGCTCGCTCATACGCGCTCCACCGCCCCGTCCGCCACGGTGTACCGCGCCCCGCTCAGCAGCTCCGGTACGTCGTCGTCGACCGCGGCCGTCACCAGCACCTGTTCCCCGGGCGCGACCAGCTCCGCCAGCCGCTCCCGCCGGCGCGCGTCGAGCTCCGCGAACACGTCGTCGAGCACCAGCACCGGCTCGTTGCCCTCGGCCCGCAGCAGATCGTAGGAGGCCAGCCGCAGCGCGAGCGCGTACGACCAGGACTCGCCGTGCGAGGCGTACCCCTTGGCGGGCAGCTGGCCGAGTTTGAGAACCACATCGTCCCGATGAGGCCCCACGAGGGTGACGCCCCGCTCGATCTCCTGCTTGCGGGCGTCCGCGAGCGCGGCCGTCAGCTGCGCGTAGAGGTCCTCGCGCGTGTGGGCCTCCCCGGGCGCGGACGCCTTGTACTCCAGCGCCAGCGGACCGCCGCCCGGCGCCAGTTGCTCGTACGCCTTGTCCGCGAGCGGCTGGACCGCGGCGACCAGGTCGAGCCGCTGCGCGAGCAACTCCGCCCCCACCCGTGCGAGATGCTGGTCCCACACGTCGAGCGTGGACAGGTCCATGGATCGTCCCCCGTGCCGCCGGGCCAGGGCCGCCGTCTTCAGCAGGGTGTTGCGCTGCTTGAGCACCCGCTCGTAGTCGGACCGCACGCCCGCCATGCGCGGGGAGCGCGCCGTGATCAGCTCGTCGAGGAACCGCCGCCGCTCCCCGGGGTCGCCCTTGACGAGCGCGAGGTCCTCGGGCGCGAACAGCACGGTCCGTACGATGCCCAGCACGTCCCGGGGCCTGACCTGCGAGGACCGGTTGATGCGGGCGCGGTTGGCCTTGCCGGGGTTGAGCTCGAGCTCGACCAGTTGCTGCCGCTCGCCCTGCCGCACCTGGGCCCGGATGATCGCGCGGTCGGCGCCCATGCGGACCAGGGGGGCGTCGGAGGCGACCCGGTGGCTGCCGAGGGTGGCGAGATAGCCGACGGCCTCGACGAGGTTCGTCTTCCCCTGCCCGTTGGGGCCGACGAACGCGGTGACGCCCGGGTCGAGCGGGACCTCGACCCGGGCGTACGAACGGAAGTCGGCCAGCGACAGATGCGTGACGTGCATGGTCGTTCGCCGACCTCCCCCAGCGTTCAGTAGGTGACTGGTTACTTCGTCTCGACCGCGTGGCCGCCGAACTGGTTGCGCAGCGCCGCGATCATCTTCATCTGCGGGGAGTCCTCCTGGCGGGAGGAGAACCGCGCGAACAGGGAGGCGGTGATCGCGGGCAGCGGCACGGCGTTGTCTATCGCCGCCTCGACCGTCCAGCGTCCCTCGCCGGAGTCCTGCGCCCAGCCCTTCAGCTTGTCGAGGTGCTCGTCCTCGTCGAGGGCGTTGACCGCGAGGTCCAGCAGCCAGGAGCGGATGACCGTGCCGTCCTGCCAGGAGCGGAAGACCTCGCGCACGTCCGTGACGGAGTCGACCTTCTCCAGCAGCTCCCAGCCCTCGGCGTAGGCCTGCATCATGGCGTACTCGATGCCGTTGTGGACCATCTTGGCGAAGTGGCCGGCGCCGACCCTGCCGGCGTGCACCGCGCCGAGGTCGCCCTCGGGCTTGAGGGCGTCGAAGACGGGCTGCACCCGGGCGACGTGCTCCGCGTCGCCGCCGTACATCAGCGCGTAGCCGTTCTGCAGGCCCCAGACGCCGCCGGAGACACCGCAGTCGACGAAGCCGATGCCCTTGGCGGCCAGTTCCCCGGCGTGCTTCTCGTCGTCCGTCCAGCGGGAGTTGCCGCCGTCCACGACGACGTCGCCGGGTTCGAGCAGTTCGGCCAGCTCGTCGATCGTGGACTGGGTCGGGGCGCCGGCCGGGACCATCACCCACACCACGCGCGGGCCCGCGAGCTTGCCCACAAGCTCTTCGAGGCTGTGGACGTCGGCGAGGTCCGGGTTGCGGTCGTATCCGACGACGGTGTGGCCCGCGCGGCGGATCCGCTCGCGCATGTTGCCGCCCATCTTGCCGAGGCCGACGAGACCGAGCTCCATCAGTTGTTCCTTAGGTCGCTGTGTGGCGTGTGGGGCACCTTCGTACCCATGTCCGAGCCTAAACCCGGACCGTCACGCACAGCTGTGGGCATACGCGCTCATACGTAGCGGCCCACGCGCGAGCGCACCTGCGGTTTCGTCTGCTGTCCCACCCACAGGCCGGGCGGTCCTTCTCCACGGCCTGTGGACGACTTCAGGCGGCTCAGGCGCTCCGGAGCCCCGGGCTCAGCCGCTGAGACGCACCGGCATGATCAGGTACTTGTAGGCCTCGTCCGCCTCGGCGTCCACCGCCGGCTTGCCGCTGAGCAGCGCGGGCTTGGTGGAGGTCGTGAAGGACAGCTGGGCGACCGGGGAGTCGATGGCGCTGAGGCCGTCGAGCAGGAAGGTCGGGTTGAAGGCGATCGAGATGTCGTCGCCCTCCAGGTGGGCGTCGACCCTCTCCACAGCCTGTGCGTCGTCGCTGGAGCCTGCCTCCAGGATGAGCACGCCCTGCTCGAAGCTGAGCCGCACCGGGGTGTTGCGCTCGGCGACCAGGGCCACACGCTTGACGGCCTCCACGAAGGGGGCGGTCTCGATCACGGCGACGGAGTTGAACTCGGTCGGGAACAGCGTGCGGTACTTCGGCAGGTCGCCCTCGAGCAGACGCGTGGTCGTGCGCCGCCCGGCGCCCTCGAAACCGATCAGACCCTCGCCCGCACCCGAGCCGGAGAGCGCCAGGATGACGCTGTCGCCGCTCGTGAGGGCCTTGGCGGTGTCCAGGAGCGTCTTGGCGGGCACCAGGGCGACCGCGGAGGCGTCGGGGTTCTCCGGCTTCCACAGGAACTCGCGGACCGCGAAGCGGTAGCGGTCGGTGGAGGCGAGCGTGACGGTGTCGCCCTCGATCTCGATGCGCACACCGGTCAGCACCGGAAGGGTGTCGTCACGTCCGGCGGCGATGGCGACCTGGGCGGCGGCGGAGGCGAAGACCTCGCCGGGGACGGTGCCCGTCGCGTTCGGCATCTGGGGCAGTGACGGGTACTCCTCCACAGGCAGTGTGTGGAGGGTGAAGCGGGAGGAGCCGCAGACCACCGTCGCCCGTACACCGTCTGTGGAAATCTCGACCGGGCGGTTGGGGAGAGCGCGGCAGATGTCGGCCAGCAGGCGGCCGGAGACCAGGACCGTGCCCTCTTCCTCGACCTCGGCCTCGACGGACACGCGCGCGGAGACCTCGTAGTCGAAGCTGGAGAGGCTCAGCGCGCCGTCCTCCGCCTTCAGCAGCAGGCCGGCGAGGACAGGCGCCGGCGGACGGGCCGGGAGGCTGCGCGCCGCCCAGGCCACGGCCTCCGCGAGTACGTCGCGTTCCACCCGGATCTTCACTCTTGCCGCCTCCTGCTGTTGCCGGCGCTTCTCGCCCTGCCTGGCCTTCGTCGTCTGTCTCGGTGTGGTCACTGCCCGGGGAGGGAAGGACCACCGGGACCAGTCTGACGCACCGCACTGACAGTAGGTGCCTCTCGGGGTCAAGTCGTGACGAGGGGCAGCCGGGCACCGGAGGGCGAGTTGTGCACAGGCCCCGCTTCGAAACGGATTCCGAGCTCTCTCTAGTTGTTAGTAGTAGTAGGGCCTGTGGATACCGTGGATAACTCCGTTTTCGCAGCTCAGAGGCGAGATTTTATCCACCGGGCCTGGGGACGGAGGCGGTGGATAACCGGGTCCGTCTGTGGAGAACAGAAAGTTCTGCACACTCCATGCACAGGGAGGGGCGACTTGTCCCCAACGTCGTCCCCAGCTTTACCCACCTTTCCCACAGCCCAACCCGGCAACTTCATGTGACGCCTTTCACTCGTCCCGGCGAGAAGGCGCGTCGGGTTGCCGAACAGTGGACAGCGATGTGGAGAAGCGGCCGATCGCTGGGGACAACCGCCCAGATCCTGTGGGCAAGCGGTGGACAACTTCACGCACAGGCTGTGGACGATCTCTCCGTCCACAGCCTGTGGAGATCTTTTGTCCACGAATCCACAACCTGTTGAGCTGCACCGATCGTCCATCGGCAGGTCCGCCTGTGGATACAGTCTGGACAACTTCCCGGTCCCCAGGGTGTGGACGGAAAAAACTCACCGAATCTGTGGAGAGAGGCCGTAACCCGGCCCCGATTCGAACACCGCGACTCCGGCCCCGAGCCCGGGGCCGGCCCGTTCCCGGCCCGAGCCGGCTCCCCCGCCCCGGCCCGAACCCTCCGCACACCGAAAAAGGGCGCCCCGGGATCGCTCCCGGGGCGCCCAGCGGCGGACGGGCGGGCCTCAGCCGGCCTTGATGCGGTTGGTCAGCTCGGTCACCTGGTTGTAGATGGAGCGACGCTCGGCCATCAGGTTGCGGATCTTGCGGTCCGCGTGCATCACCGTCGTGTGGTCGCGGCCCCCGAACAGCGCGCCGATCTTCGGCAGCGAGAGGTCCGTGAGCTCGCGGCACAGGTACATGGCGATCTGGCGGGCCGTGACCAGCGCGCGCCCGCGTGAGGTCCCGCACAGGTCCTCGACCGTGAGACCGAAGTAGTCGGCGGTCGCGCCCATGATCGCCGTGGAGGTGATCTCGGGGGCGGAGTCCTCGCCGCCGGGGATCAGGTCCTTGAGGACGATCTCCGTCAGGCCCAGGTCCACCGGCTGCCGGTTGAGCGAGGCGAACGCCGTCACCCGGATCAGCGCGCCCTCCAGCTCGCGGATGTTGCGCGAGATGCGGGACGCGATGAACTCCAGCACCTCCGGCGGGGCGTTGAGCTGCTCCTGCACGGCCTTCTTGCGCAGGATCGCGATCCGCGTCTCCAGCTCGGGCGGCTGGACGTCGGTGATCAGCCCCCACTCGAAACGGTTCCGCAGCCGGTCCTCCAGCGTCACCAGCTGCTTCGGCGGCCGGTCGGAGGACAGCACGATCTGCTTGTTGGCGTTGTGGAGCGTGTTGAAGGTGTGGAAGAACTCCTCCTGCGTCGACTCCTTGTCCGCCAGGAACTGGATGTCGTCCACCAGAAGGATGTCCATCTCGCGGTACCGCTTGCGGAAGCTGTCGCCCTTGCCGTCGCGGATGGAGTTGATGAACTCGTTGGTGAACTCCTCCGAGCTCACGTACCGCACGCGCGTGCCGGGGTAGAGGCTCCGCGCGTAGTGTCCGATCGCGTGCAGCAGGTGCGTCTTGCCGAGTCCCGACTCGCCGTAGATGAACAGGGGGTTGTACGCCTTCGCCGGTGCCTCGGCGACGGCGACCGCGGCCGCGTGCGCGAAGCGGTTGGAGGCGCCGATGACGAAGGTGTCGAAGAGGTACTTCGGGTTGAGGCGCGCGGTGGGCTCACCCGGCCCGCTCGGGGACGGGGACGGGCCGCCCGGCAGTCCGGGGCCGCCGGGACGCTGCGGCGGACCCGAACCGGCGTTCGGCTCGGGCAGCTCCCGCCGGCCCGCGTCCCGCTGGTCGTAGTCGGGCCGCTTCTGCTCGTAGGGCGAGGAGTCGTACGGCGGCCGCTCCATCGCCTGGGGGCGGTAGTCCTGCGCCGGCTGACCGTAGGAGTCCTGGCCGTACGAGTCCTGGGAGTAGGTGTCCTGGGACGGGGAGCCGTACGGGTCCTTGGCCGGGGGGCCGTAGGAGTCCTGCGACGGCGAGGCGTAGGGGTCGCGCTCCGGGAAGCCGAGCCGCTGCTGCTGCCAGCTGTACTCGTCCTGCTGCGGCCGCGGCCAGGCCCCGGGCTCGGGACGCTGGTACTCCGACGGGTACGCGGGACGTGCGCTCGGCAGCTGGTCCCCGCGCGAGCCGTCGCCGGAGGGGCCCGGGCGCTCGGCGCGGTGCCGGCCGTAACCGTCGTACGAGTTGTCGTACGTGCTGTCGTAGCGGCCCTTGGGCTCGTCGTACGGGCCGGACGGGAGCTCGGGCTCCTCGTAGCGCGGCTGCGACTGCTGCTGGACCGGGGGCGTTGGCGGGGCCGGGGGTTCACCGACGGAGTCGTCGACTGTGATCGCGATGCGGATGGGGCGGCCGCACTCGCGGCTCAGCGACTCGCTGACGATCGGGGCGAGCCTGCCCTCGAGTACGCCCTTCGCGAATTCGTTCGGCACCGCGAGCAGGGCGGTGTCGGCGACCAGCGCGAGCGGCTGGCAGCGCCGGATCCAGCGCTCGTCCTTCGCCTCGACCCCCTGGGCACGACCCTCCCCGAGGAGCTGCTCCAGTACTCGTGGCCACACTGCGGCAAGATCGGCAGGCACATCAGCCACAGGGCACGCTCTCTCGTGGGTCCCACGAACGTGTGGTTGCGGGACGGGTCGGGATTCGACTCGGCGGGAGCCAAGAACAGGGGACAAAGGAACGAATCGGAGTCCAGTCACGGTAGTCAGGGCGGCGGGTGCGGTTCAAGTTGTTGTCCCCAGGCTGTGGATAGTGTCTCCCGGTGCCCCCTGGTTTGACCGGATGGCGCAGCCGCGCGTACCGTAACCAGGTCGAGTTGTCGATGGCTGCTGCCGCCTGCCTCCGATGGGCACAGATCGCGTCAGGTGATCGGGAAGCGGTGCACTCGGGCGTAACGAGAGCTACTCGTGGGCGCACGGTGACAGCCAGGACGGCACCCGCCACACCGATTTGATTTCTGGAGCCCCCGAGTGAGCAAGCGCACCTTCCAGCCGAACAACCGTCGTCGCGCCAAGACCCACGGCTTCCGGCTGCGTATGCGTACCCGTGCCGGCCGCGCGATCCTCGCGTCCCGCCGTAGCAAGGGTCGCGCCCGTCTGTCCGCCTGATCCCGGTCAGGTCATGCCGTCGTGCTGCCCACCGAGAACCGGCTGAGGCGGCGCGAGGACTTCGCGACCGCGGTACGACGAGGTCGTCGGGCCGGACGCCCGACCCTCGTCGTCCACCTTCGAAGCGGTGCCACGGACCCGCACGCGCCTGGGGAGAGCGCTCCCCCGACGCGTGCGGGTTTCGTCGTGAGCAAGGCAGTGGGAGGCGCGGTCGTCCGCAACCAGGTGAAGCGCAGGCTTCGCCATCTGATGCGGGATCGAGTCGTCCTGCTGCCCCCCGGTAGCCTGGTAGTCGTACGGGCGCTGCCCGGTGCGGGCGACGCCGACCACGCACAGCTGGCCCAAGACCTGGATGCCGCCCTTCAACGGCTGCTGGGAGGGGGCGCGCGATGAAGTACCCGCTGCTGGCTCTGATCAAGCTGTACCAGTGGACGATCAGTCCACTGCTCGGGCCGGTGTGCAAGTACTACCCGTCGTGTTCCCACTACGGCTACACGGCGATCGACCGGCACGGCGCGATCAAGGGAACGGCACTCACCGCCTGGCGCATCCTGCGGTGCAACCCGTGGTCGCTGGGAGGCGTGGACCATGTCCCGCCGCGGAAGCGCCCGCGGTGGCACGAAATGCTGCGCGACGCCTGGCGTGCACGCAGGGGCGGGACCTCCGCCGCCGAAACGGCCACCGAGGAGAATCCTTCTTCGAGCCCGGCCGCAGAGACACCGTCCCATGCCCAAGGAGCATGATTAGTGGACACGATTGCCAGCCTTTTCAGCTTCATCACGACACCCGTTTCGTGGGTCATCGTCCAGTTCCACACGGTGTACGGCGCCATCTTCGGCCCCGACACCGGGTGGGCCTGGGGCTTGTCCATCGTGTCCCTGGTGATTCTGATCCGTATCTGCCTGATCCCGCTCTTCGTGAAGCAGATCAAGTCGACGCGGGCCATGCAGACGCTGCAGCCCGAGATGAAGAAGATCCAGGAGCGCTACAAGAACGACAAACAGCGTCAGTCCGAAGAGATGATGAAGCTGTACAAGGAGACGGGCACCAACCCGCTCTCCTCGTGCCTTCCCATCCTGGCGCAGTCCCCGTTCTTCTTCGCCCTGTACCACGTGCTCAACGGCATCGCGACGGGCGACACCATCGGCGTGATCAACCAGAGCCTGCTGGAGAGCGCCCAGAAGGCGCACATCTTCGGTGCTCCGCTGGCCGCGAAGTTCACCGACGGCTCCGCGAAGGTGGAGTCGCTCGGTGCCTCGCTCACCGACGTCCGCGTGGTCACCGCGATCATGATCGTCCTGATGTCGGCCTCGCAGTTCTTCACCCAGCGCCAGCTGATGACGAAGAACGTCGACACCTCGGTGAAGACGCCGTTCATGCAGCAGCAGAAGATGCTGATGTACGTCTTCCCGGTCATGTTCGCCGTCTTCGGCATCAACTTCCCCGTCGGTGTCCTCGTCTACTGGCTGACCACCAACGTGTGGACCATGGGCCAGCAGATGTACGTCATCCGCAACAACCCGACCCCGGGTTCCAAGGCGCAGGCCGCGTACCTGGAGCGCCTGTACAAGCACGTCACGCACGCCGGCAAGACGCGCCGCCGCAGCGAGAAGACCATCATCAAGGCCATCGTCGCCAAGGGCCGCGACCGCAACGAGGCCGAGCGCAAGTTCATCAACGGTCTGACCAAGGCGGGCCTCGCGGCCCAGGCGGACGGCACCGTGATGAAGAGCGACGCCCAGACCGTTGTGGAGACCGAGGACGGCACGACCGCGACCGCGGCCACCGCCAAGCGGCAGCAGCCCAAGCGGCAGACGAAGTCCCAGCGTCAGTCCGGCGGCCCGAAGGCGGCCGGCGAGACCACCTCGCTGAGCAAGGCCGACGAGCCCGAGGACGCCAAGCCGTCCGACGCCCCCCGGCAGACCGCTCCCAAGCCCGGCTCCTCAGGCCGCAGCAAGGCGCAGTCCGGGCAGCGCAAGGGTGGCCCGCAGCGCCCCAAGTCCCCGTCCAAGAAGTAAGAAGGAGCTCATCCCGTGACGGAAGGCACCACCTCCGCCGCCGCCGAGGGTGCAGACACCCTGACCCGCCTGGAGCAGGAGGGCGAGATCGCGGCGGACTACCTCGAGGGTCTGCTGGACATCGCCGATCTCGACGGCGACATCGACATGGATGTGGAGGCCGACCGCGCCTCCGTCTCGATCATCAGCGACGCGGGCACCCGTGACCTGCAGAAGCTGGTCGGCCGGGACGGCGAGGTGCTGGAGGCGCTGCAGGAGCTGACGCGCCTGGCCGTGCACCGGGAGACCGGCGACCGCAGCCGGCTGATGCTGGACATCGCGGGCTACCGGGCCAGGAAGCGCGCCGAGCTCTCCGAGCTGGGTGCCAAGGCCGCGGCCGACGCGAAGAACAGCGGCGAGCCGGTGAAGCTGAAGCCGATGACGCCCTTCGAGCGCAAGGTCGTCCACGACGCCGTCAAGGCCGCAGGGCTGCGCAGCGAGTCCGAGGGCGAGGAGCCGCAGCGCTTCGTCGTCGTACTCCCCAACTGATTCGGTACGTACGTCTCTCCCGGCCCCGTCTGCCCGCAGGCGGGGCCGGTCTTTGTCAGCCTGGTAGTTCTGGTGGTCGGTGCCAGAAACGCCGACGCGGTACGGAAGGACGGTCCCCGTGACGGAGGCAGCGGAGCTCCCCCCTGCGCCCGACGTGGCACGCGAGGTATTCGGTGATCGCTACACGGATGCGGTCCGCTATGCCGAGCTGCTCGCCGAGGCAGGCGTGCAGCGCGGGCTGATCGGCCCGCGAGAGGTGCCCCGCCTGTGGGAGAGGCACATCCTGAACTGTGCCGTGCTCTCCGAGGTCGTGCCTGACGGCGTGACCGTGTGCGACGTCGGCTCGGGCGCCGGGCTGCCCGGCATCCCCCTGGCGCTCGTGCGCGAGGACCTGAAGATCACCCTTCTGGAGCCGCTCCTGCGGCGCACGAACTTCCTGACCGAAGTCGTCGAGCTCCTCGGCCTGGACCATGTCACCGTCGTGCGGGGCCGGGCCGAGGAGGTCATGGGCCAGCTCCCTCCCGTCCATGTCGTGACCGCCCGTGCCGTAGCGCCTCTGGACCGCCTGGCCACCTGGGGGATCCCTCTGCTGCGTCCCTATGGCGAGATGCTCGCCCTCAAGGGTGACGCCGCCGAGGAGGAGCTGAAGAGTGCGGCCACCGCACTGACCAAGCTCGGTGCGGTCGGCACCTCGATCCTCCAGGTCGGCGAGGGCATCGTCGACCCTCTCTCCACGGTGGTACGGGTCGAGGTCGGAGAAAGCCCCGGCGGAGTGCGGTTCGCGGCCAAACGGGCGAAGGCGGCCCGGACGGGGAGGGCTCGACGTCGTCGTTGACGGTGGGGACGCTGTGCCGTCGCTGTTGACGGTGAGGCGTACTCCACACCAGCTGCCAAACCTGCGCATGACGGAGTGTCGCGACAGTTCGGGTACGAGCGCTGTGCATCGTGTTTCACGTGAAACGTCGCTCCCTGCTCCACGGCATCATCAGCCGCGGCCGCGCCGCAGCCGAACCCCGCGACCGTAAGCCACTCGGTTCACTCGATAAGGGACGGGAGTTGTCCACAGAGGTGGATTTCTCCACAGAACCCCAGGCCTCACTGGTTCGCGACCCCGAAGACATGGCAGGCTCTGTTCATTGCGAGCTTGAAGTCGAGGAGAGTGAATCCTTGCGGTCCGACGCCAACATCGCGGGACCGATGGCCGATCCGGTCCCCGGTCCCCGTACCGAGTCCTTGGGGGAGGATGTTTCACGTGAAACACCACCTCCGATGGACGACACTCCGATCGGTCGTGCTGCCCAACTGGCGGTGGAGGCACTGGGCCGCGCCGGCGAAGGGCTGCCACGCCCTGAGCAGACCCGGATCATCGTGGTCGCCAACCAGAAGGGCGGAGTCGGCAAGACGACGACGACCGTCAACCTTGCCGCTTCCCTGGCCCTGCACGGCGGCCGTGTCCTGGTGATCGACCTCGACCCGCAGGGCAATGCGTCCACAGCCCTGGGAATCGACCACCATGCCGAGGTTCCGTCCATCTACGACGTACTGGTCGAGAGCCGCCCGCTTGCGGAGGTCGTCCAGCCGGTCCCCGATGTCGAAGGCCTCTTCTGTGCCCCTGCCACGATCGATCTCGCGGGTGCGGAGATCGAGCTCGTGTCCCTGGTGGCCCGAGAGAGCCGGCTGCAGCGGGCCATCCAGGCCTACGAGCAGCCCCTCGACTACGTCCTCATCGACTGCCCGCCCTCGCTCGGCCTGCTGACGGTCAACGCGCTGGTGGCCGGCGCGGAGGTCCTCATCCCGATCCAGTGCGAGTACTACGCGCTGGAGGGGCTTGGGCAGCTGCTGCGCAATGTCGACCTGGTGCGGGGGCACCTCAACCCTGACCTGCATGTGTCGACCATCCTGCTCACCATGTACGACGGCCGGACGCGCCTGGCGTCCCAGGTCGCGGAGGAGGTGCGCACCCACTTCGGTGACGAGGTGCTGCGGACGAGCATTCCTCGCTCGGTCCGTATCTCCGAGGCGCCGAGCTATGGACAGACGGTGCTGACGTACGATCCGGGATCGAGTGGTGCCCTTTCCTACCTTGAGGCGGCACGAGAGATCGCGCTGAGGGGTGTGGGTATCAGCTACGACGCCACTCACGCCCATATCGGCGCCCAGAACAACCCGAGCATGGTGGAGGGGATCCAGTGAGTGAGCGACGCAGGGGGTTGGGCCGAGGCCTCGGTGCACTGATCCCTGCTGCCCCGACGGAGAAGATGCCGACGCAGACGTCCGGGGGAAGCGGGGGCTCCTCGTCCTCTGCGGGTGGTCCCGTCCTGACGACGGACCGTGGGGTGGCGGCGGCGAAGGTGGCCACGCTCCCGCCTGTTTCACGTGAAACAGAGGAGCAGGCGGCGTACGGGACGGTGGGCACTCCTGCGGCACCCATCGGCGCGTACTTCGCGGAGATCCCCCTCGACGCGATCTCGCCCAACCCTCGCCAGCCGCGTGAGGTCTTCGACGAGTACGCCTTGGAAGAACTGGTCACCTCCATCAAGGAGGTCGGCCTTCTCCAGCCGGTCGTCGTACGCGAGGTGGGTCCGGAGCGCTATGAGCTCATCATGGGTGAGCGGCGCTGGCGCGCCTGCCGGGAGGCCGAACTCGAAGCCATTCCGGCGATCGTGCGGGCCACGGACGACGAGAAGCTTCTCCTGGACGCCCTCCTCGAGAACCTCCACCGGGCCCAGCTCAACCCGCTGGAAGAGGCGATGGCCTACGACCAGCTGCTGAAGGACTTCAACTGCACGCACGACCAGCTGGCGGACCGAATCGGCCGGTCCCGCCCGCAGGTCTCCAACACCCTGCGTCTGCTGAAGCTCTCGCCGGCCGTGCAGAACCGGGTGGCTGCCGGGGTGCTCTCCGCGGGGCACGCCCGCGCGCTGCTCTCCGTGGAGGACTCGGAGGAGCAGGAGCGGCTGGCCCACCGGATCGTGGCGGAGGGGCTCTCCGTGCGCAGTGTCGAGGAGATCGTGACCCTCATGGGCTCCCGACCGCAGACCGCTCAGCGCTCCAGGAAGCCGCGGGCCGGTGCCCTGGTCAGCCCGGCGCTCTCCGACCTCGCGACCCGGCTCTCGGACCGCTTCGAGACCCGGGTGAAGGTCGACCTGGGGCAGAAGAAGGGAAAGATCACCGTCGAGTTCGCCTCGGTGGAAGACCTGGAGCGGATTCTCGGCACCCTTGCCCCCGGGGAGGGGTTCGCCCTGCAGACGGGCATCGACGAGCGGGACTCCGAGGAAACGGAAGACTGAGCCTCGGGTCGGGTGTGTGACCGACCGACCGAGCGAGCCGTGTCCGGTGCGTCCGGAACACGGCTCGCTCTTTGCGTTCAGCCGGTATCGACGGGAATCGCATCGCGGATACGATGCGGTGGGTTATGGCGCATCCACCAGGCAGCACCTCGGACTGGGAGGCGGGGGCCATGCGAACGATGAGCCGGACCGGACTGGTGAGCGCGGGGCTGGGGCTGGGCGCGGTCGGCGGATTCGTCGGCAGTCTGCTCAGGGAACGCAGCGCTCTGACAGCCGCTCGCGACGCGCGGGCGAAGGAAGCGAGGAACAGCCTTCATGGGGCGTCGGCTCGTACCGCTCACGCTGGACAACCTTCAGGACCTTCCCAGACGCTGTCGCTCGTGTGTCTTCTGGGAGCTGGATCCCGTCAGCGGTGAGGCCGCGCTGAGAGCGGGCACGGCCACCTTGGAGAAGGAGTCCTGGATCTCCGCCGTCCTGCTGGACTGGGGCTCGTGCGGCCGGGTCGTCTACGTCGACGACGTGCCCGTCGGGTTCGTGCTCTACGCCCCGCCCGCCTATGTGCCGCGCTCGACCGCGTTTCCGACAAGCCCGGTGTCACCGGACGCCGTGCAGTTGATGACCTCGTTCATCATGCCGGGGTATCAGGGGCAGGGGCTCGGCCGGGTGATGGTGCAGACGGTCGCCAAGGATCTGCTGCGCCGGGGGTTCAAGGCGATCGAGGCGTTCGGTGACGCCCGCTGGAAGGAGCCCGCCTGTCTGCTGCCGGCCGACCATCTGCTGGCGGTGGGCTTCAAGACGGTACGCCCGCATCCCACCCACCCCCGGCTGCGGCTGGAGCTGCGCACCACGCTCTCCTGGAAGGAAGACGTGGAGATGGCCCTTGACCGATTGCTGGGCGCGGTGCAGAAGGAGCCTGTGCTGCGGCCGTTGTAGAGAGGTGCGGGTACGACGATGGGCCGACCCTTCGGGCCGGCCCATTCGTGTTTCACGTGAAACAGTGCGTCACTCGGAGATGAAGGTCTCCAGGTCGCGAACGAGCGCGGCCTTCGGCTTGGCGCCGACGATCGTCTTGGCGACCTCGCCGTCCTGGTAGACGTTCAGCGTCGGGATCGACATGACGCCGTACTTGGCGGCAGTGTTCGGGTTCTCGTCGATGTTGAGCTTGACGATCTCGATCTTGTCGCCGTGCTCGGCCGCGATGGCCTCGAGCGAGGGAGCGATCTGGCGGCACGGGCCGCACCACTCCGCCCAGAAGTCCACCAGAACGGGCTTGTCGCTCTTGAGGACGACCTCATCGAAGTCGGCGTCGGTCACATGCTTCAGGGTGCCGGCCACTGGGGGCTCCTTATGTTCCTTGTGCGGTGAGGGTGGGAGAGGAAGGTCAGACGGTGGTCTTCTCGGGCTCTGCCTGCTCCTCGTCCGCGAGAGCGGCGAGGAAGCGCTCGGCGTCGAGAGCGGCGGAACAACCGGTGCCGGCTGCGGTGATCGCCTGGCGGTAGGTGTGGTCGACCACGTCACCGGCGGCGAAGACACCGGTGAGGTTCGTCCGGGTGGAGGGGGCGGCGACCGTCAGGTAGCCCTCCTCGTCCAGGTCGAGCTGTCCCTTGAAGAGCTCGGTGCGCGGGTCGTGGCCGATCGCGATGAACAGGCCGGTCACCGCCAGGTCGGAGAGCTCGCCGGTCTTGAGGTTGCGCAGCTTCAGTCCGGCCAGCTTCGGGTCGCCCTGGATCTCGGCGACCTCGCTGTCCCAGACGAACTTGATCTTCGGGTCGGCGAAGGCACGCTCCTGCATCGCCTTGGAGGCGCGCAGGGTGTCCCGGCGGTGGACGATCGTGACGGACTTGGCGAAGCGCGAGAGGAAGGTGGCCTCCTCCATGGCGGTGTCGCCACCGCCGATCACGGCGATGTCGTGGTCCTTGAAGAAGAACCCGTCACACGTGGCGCACCAGGAGACACCGCGGCCGGAGAGGGCGTCCTCGTTCGGCAGTCCGAGCTTGCGGTGCTGGGAGCCGGTGGTGACGATGACGGCCTTCGCGCGGTGGACGGTGCCGGCGGTGTCCGTGACGGTCTTGATCTCACCGGTGAGGTCGACGGAGACGATGTCGTCCGGGACGAGCTCGGCGCCGAAGCGCTCGGCCTGGGCACGCATGTTGTCCATGAGCTCGGGGCCCATGATGCCGTCCTGGAAACCGGGGAAGTTCTCCACCTCGGTGGTGTTCATCAGCGCGCCGCCCGCGGTGACGGCCCCCTCGAACACCAGCGGCTTCAGCGACGCGCGCGCGGTGTAGAGGGCCGCCGTGTAGCCGGCGGGCCCGGAGCCGATGATGATCACGTTACGGACGTCGCTCACGGCTTGTTCCTCGTCTCTGGTCTGCGTCGTTCGACCGGGGGAGCTTCTCTGACTCTCACCCCACCCAACGGATCCTAAGGGGCGCGCATTCCCGGTGTGTCCGGGCACACCACGGGACAACCCCGTAGGGAACGCTCATGGGGAGGGAGTCGCAGGTGGGACGTCAGCGGCGCGGGTAGGAGGCCCTCAGAAGGATCTTGGCGGCGCCCACCGACGGGTGCTGCACACAGGTCCGGTCCATGAGGTAGGCGTCCACCTTGGTGCTGTCCGAGGAGTCGGGCAGCACGACGAGCAGAGCGGGGGTCCTCTGGTACGTCCCCTCCGCCGTGGCGAGGGCCGCGTCGTCGCGGCCGATGCCCTTCTGGACGCAGGCGGGGACCGTGGGCAGCTGGAAGATCTTGGTCTCGGGGGACGCGGCGCCGCCGTCGACTCCCAGACTGTCCGGCTGCTTGGAGCCCTGAGCCTTGTCGAGAAGATGCGTGACCCGCTGTTCCAGCGTGCCCTTGGCGAAGGTGTCCGCGGTGGAGGGCTGCCCGTGCGCCGTCGTGCTGGAGTCATCGTCGTGCGTCAGGGAGGACACCAGGACTCCGCCGAGCCCCAGGGCGGCGACGCCGAGGAGAGTGCCCAGGACGGCGATCCTTCGGCGGGGACCGCCTCGCTTGCGCCCCGGGCCGGTGCCGGCTCGGGCGCGCCCTGCGGGCCGGTCCGCTGCCGACGGTGTTTCACGTGAAACATGGGGCACCTCGGCCGCCAGGGCGGCGTCGATGCGCTGGGCGATGTCGTCCGGCATCCGTGACGGGCCGGGGACGTCGCCCAGAAGGCCGCGGATCTCTTCGAGGGAAGCGTGGACATCGGCGCAGAGGGCGCAGTCCTCCAGGTGCCGGCGTACGTCGTCACTCCGGGCGGGGGTGAGCAGGCCCTCGGTGAGGTCGGAGATCTCCGCGACATCCGGGTGCCCGGTCGTGTCCGTCGTCGATGTCACGTTCGCCCACCTCCGCCCTTCACAGCTGCTGAATCGCCTGTCCCGGCGCCGTCCGGCCCCTCGTCCCGAGGTTCCGCTGCCGGTGGGACGGATGTCCCCTGCGCCCGGTTCCGCCCCCCACCGCCTTCCTTCTCGTCGCCGGTGCTTCCCGGTCGTAGATGGGTGAGCAGCGGCAGGAGTCTGGCTCTGCCCCGGGCACAGCGGCTCTTGACCGTGCCGGTCGGGACATCGAGCATTCGGGCGGCCTCGGCGACGGGATAGCCCTGCATGTCCACCAGGACGAGGGCGGCCCGCTGGTCGGGCGGGAGCGTGCCGAGCGCCTCGCAGAGCTGGCGGTGCAGGTCGTTGCGTTCCGCGGGGGCGGAGGCCGACTCGTGCGGCTCGAGCAGCTGCTCCAGGCGTTCGGTGTCGTCGACCGGAGAGGTCTTGCGGGAGGCCGCCTTGCGGGCCCGGTCCAGGCAGGCGTTCACCGTGATGCGGTGCAGCCAGGTCGTGACGGCGGACTGGCCCCGGAAGGTGTGGGCGGCCCGATAGGCGGACACGAGGGCGTCCTGGACGGCGTCAGCGGCTTCCTCGCGGTCCCCCAGGGTTCGCAGGGCCACCGCCCACAGCCGGTCCCGATGCCGACGCACAATCTCCCCGAAGGCCTCGGGGTCACCCTCCACATGCCGGGCGAGGAGGTCCTGATCGCTTGCTGCGGCATGCCCGCCGCCTTCCGCCATCAGATCCCCTCGCCTTCCCGTGAGACATCAGCCCGTGAACTTCACGTCGGTGATGGCCTGCTTGTAGCCGGCGCTACTGTAGCCGTCGGACGGGGCGTTCGGGACGGCTGTGATCCAAAGCAGCACGTAACGCGTCTTCACGGACTTGGACGCCTTCACGGCGAGCGAGGTGCCGCTCGTGGTGGAGGTTCCGATCTCCTTCATCCCGGAGATCCCTGTGGAAGGGCTCAGCGAGTCCGTGCCGTACAACTGCACCGTGGTGTGGTCTCCGCCGTACCGCAGCCCTATCGACGCTGCGGAGATCTCCTTGGCCGAGCCGAGGTCGTAGACGATGCCCACGCCGGGCTTGTAGGGAGCCAGAGCGGGACCGGCGTTGTACCGCTTCGTCCGCCAGTACGTCGAGCTGTCCCCGTCGTACGTGTTGGCCACGTCACCCGGAGCCTGGGCGTCCCCGCTGGCGACGTACTCCTTGGCGCCTTGGATCTTCAGCGTCGTGACCGGCTCCGGCGAGGCGCTGTTCTTGTCGCCGTCGTCCGTCGTCTGGGTCTTGTTGGTGTCGTCGGACTTGCCCTGGTCCATCAGGGCGTCCGCGAGCTGCCAGCTGCCCAGACCGAGCGCCGCGATGAGCAGGCCGGAGACTGCCCACTTCAGGGCGCGGCCGGTACGGCTCTGCAGCGGGGGAGGCGGGGTCGGCACCGCCTGGGTGCTGCCCGGGTGGGGTGCGGGGCGGCCGTAGGTGCCCTGTTGGTAGGTCGTGCGCTGGTACTCCGGCGGCGCGGTGAACGCGGGCTCCGGCGGGCGGATGCGGGGCATCTCGCCGATCGCCTTCACCAGCTCCTCGGGCGTGGTGCACGCCGCCTCGTGCCGGGAGGCGGTCGCACCGTCGTTGGCGAGGGCGCGCATGGCGAGCTCGGACAGGCCCCGGTGGACTCCAGCGCGGACCTGGTCGGGAGCGATCAGACCGACGTCCTTGGGCAGCCCGGACAGGCCGTGGGCGTCGTTCTCGTACGGCCAGCGCTGGGTGAGCGCCGCGTACAGCAGGGCGCCGATCGCCTCGGTGTCGGTGCGCTGCGGAGTGTCGGAGCTGATGCCGCGCAGAGCGGCGTTGACCGCGAGCCCGCGGATACGCCACTGACCGGTGGAGGTGCGCAGCACGGCGCTGGGGTTCAGCCGCAGATGCGACAGGCCCTCGCGGTGCGCGGCAGCCATCGCGGAGGCGATCTGACTGACCATCTGGTACGCGTCGTGCGGCTCCAGCGGGCCGGACGCCAGCAGTGCGGTCAGTTCGGTGGCGTCGGGCAGCCACTCGTGGACGACGTAGACGAGGTCGTTCTCATCGACGGCGTCCAGTACCTGGACGAAGCGAGGGTCGCCGAGCAGCGCCGAGGAGCGGGCCGCGGCCAGCACCGTACGGGCGCGCGCGTGGTCCGCGGGCAGCACATGGACGCCCACGGCACGACGCAGTTTCTCGTCGACGGCACGCCAACTGCTGAATCCGTCCAGACGGGTGACGCACTCCTCGAGACGGTAGCGTCTGGCGAGCTTGTGGCCGCTGTGCAGTTCAGGCGGTGAGGTCTTGCCGGGACGCTCCGTCCCGTCACTCCCCTGCGCCTCGTCGCTGTCCGTGTCCCGCTCCCGGTTCTTGGCCACCCCGTCGGCCGTGGACTGGTCCGCCTGTGCGGTCAGCGGCTCGTCGCCGCTGTTGTCTGCCACGTCGACGGCAGCCGTGCTCCGTTCCGCCACCGTCGTTCCTGCCTCCCCATCCAGTGCGCGCCGTCCGACCTCGTGCGCGCCGTCCGACGCCGGATCCAATTGTGCCCACAGTCCGCCGCTATGCACGACACGCGGCGGCGAACGATGGTTGTGCGCTTGCGGTCCCGTTCAGGGTCTGTCCGGGAGATCATGCCCGAGAAGGGGGGTCCGGCGCGCGCTCCCCCGGATGAGGGACCCCCGGCTCCCGCTCAATCTCGTTCATGAGGCACTGTCCTTTCCCGCGATCCGGTCTGCCGGGGCACTAGCGACCCAGCCGTCCGCGGACCATGCCGACGAGGGAGTTGAGCTCCTCGATGCGCATGCGGCGGGCGGCGACGAAGAAGATGCCGAGCAGCAGCACTCCGCCGGCCAGCAGGGCCGCGAAGGAGCCGACGACACCCTGGCCCAGGCTGTGCGCGATGCCGTAGCAGGCCGCGCCGCTCACGAGGGCGGCCGGTACGGAGGCGATGCACAGCCGGGCGTAGGTGCGCATGACGTGCGAACCGTCGAGGTCGCCGCCGAGCCGCTTGCGCAGCCGGTTCCAGGCGACGCCTACACCGATCGCGTAGGCCAGGCCATAGGCGGCCGCCATGCCCGCGACGGCCCAGCGGGCCGGCAGGACGAAGTAGCAGACCGCCGAGGCGCTCGCGTTCACCGCGGCCACGATGACCGTGTTGTAGAAGGGGGTGCGGGTGTCTTCGTAGGCGTAGAAGGCGCGCAGGACGACGTACTGCACGGAGTAGGGGATCAGGCCGAGGCCGAAGGCCATCAGCATGAAGCCCATGTTGGTGGCCTCGCTGGTGCCGGAGGAGCCGAAGATCAGGGTGCACATCGGGATGCCGAGCGCGAGGAAGCCGAAGGCGATCGGCACGATCGCCACGGCCGTGGTGCGCAGGCCCTGGGAGATGTCGTCGCGGACCGCGCCGGCGTCGCCCTCGGCCGCCGAGCGGGAGATGCGCGGCAGCAGGGCGGCCATCAGGGAGACGGTGATGATGGCCTGCGGCAGGCCCCAGATCAGCTGGGCGTTGGCGTAGGCGGCGAAGCCGGTGCCGTCGACGGGCGAGTCCTTGCCGGCCGACGTGGACAGCTGGGTGACGACGAGGGCGCCGGCCTGGTTGGCCAGGACGAACAGGACGGTCCACTTGGCGAGGGTCGCCGCCTTGCCGAGGCCGTGGCCCTTCCAGTCGAAGCGCAGTCGCAGCCGGAAGCCGGTCTCGCGCAGGTACGGGATCATCGCGAGGGCCTGCACGACGAGGCCGAGCAGGACTCCGATGCCGAGGAGCCGCTCGCCCTCCGGGGGGATGGTGGTGACCTTCATGCCGGAGTCGGCGGCGGTGCCGTAGACCCAGATGAACATGCCCAGCGTCACGATGATGACGATGTTGTTCAGGACCGGAGTCCACATCATCGCGCCGAACTTTCCGCGCGCGTTGAGGATCTGCCCCATCACCACATGGACGCCCATGAAGAAGATCGAGGGCAGGAAGTAGCGGACGAAGGTGATGCCCACCTGGTTGGCCGCCGGGTCGCTGGCGACCGAGTCGGACAGGAGGCGGATCAGGACGGGCGCCGCGGCGATCGCGGCGACCGTGAGCACGCCGAGCGCCACCATGACCAGGGTCAGCAGACGGTTGGCGTAGGCCTCGCCGCCGTCCTCGTCCTCCTTCATCGCGCGCACGAGCTGCGGCACGAAGACGGAGTTGAGGCCGCCGCCGACGGTCAGGATGTAGATCATCGTCGGCAGCTGGTAGGCGACCTGGAAGGTGTCGCCGAGGAGGCCGACGCCGAGGGCCGAGACGATCAGCGCGGAGCGGACGAACCCGGTGAGGCGGGAGACCATCGTGCCCGCGGCCATCACGGCACTGGACTTCAGCAGCCCGGCGGCGCGGCCGCCCTTCTTCGCGGCGGGGGCGGCGGCCGGGTCGGGAACCTCGGCCGGCGTGGCGGTGAGGTTCATGGTCTGGTCGGTCGCCGACGGCGTGGCCGTCGGGGCCTGGTACTGCGCCGCTGCCTGCCCGCCCGGGGCCTGGGCGGGGCCCGGCACCGCAGGGGACTCCGTCGGCGGCCGGTGGCCGCTCTGCTGCTGGTCCCGGAAGAGATGGGCGAACGCGTCGGGCTGGTGCTGCTCCTCGGCGGAGTGCGACACCAGGTCGTCCACGCCCACGAACTGGGTGGTGCGCGGGTCGTCGCCGTACGGCAGGTACTGGGTCGGCCCGGCGGGCTCGGGCGCGGGCGGCTGGGCCCACACGCGCGGATCGGGCGCGTACGGGGACTGCGCGGGAGGGCCGTACAGAGGCTGTTGTGGCTGGTAGGTGCCCGGAGGCGGCGGGGGGTGCGCGGCACGGTCGTAGAGCGCCTCGGCGACCGGGTCCTGCGCGGTGAGGTCCTGGGACCGGTAGGGGTCCTGGTCGTAGGCGTCCTGGAGGTACATGTCCGCGGAGTGCTGCGGCGACGGCCGGCCGTGCGCGGGCGGCGGGCCCTCGGGGTGACCCGAGTTGCCCGCGGCCTCGCCGCGGTCACCCTCGTACGGCGCGTTCATGGTTACCCCACCTCATCGTCCCGGGCCGACCGGCCACGACATCCTCAACGGTCCACTCTCTCACCCGTCCCCGAAGGGTCCGTGCTTTCCGCTGCGGTGTCCGGGGTCCCGTCACTCGGCTGCTGCGGGTCGTCTGCCCCGGACAGGCTGCCCGATTCCTGCTCGCAGCGGTCCTCGTGGGCCTCGGCGCCGCCCGGCTGCTGCGGGCCGCCGTCGGGCTCGCCCGCCTCCTCGGCGCCGCCCTCCTCGGCCTCGCGGGCCGCTGCCCTCTTGCGCTGGGTGTACATGCGGAAACCGGCCAGGACGAGCAGGAGGACACCGCCGCCGATGACCAGCATCACGGTGGGTGTGATCTCGGTGACCTTCACATCGAACTGCACTGCGTCGCCGTACTTCTGGCCGTCCAGGGTGTACAGCTGGGCGGTCACCGTCGTCTGGCCGTTCACATTGGCGGACGTGGTGAACTTCACCGTCGTGCTGTGCCCGCCGGAGACCTCGATGGGCTGCTCGTCGAAGACATGGCCGCCGATCTCCAGGCGGGTGTCGTTGGCCGAGGTGAGCCGCAGGATCAGGTGGTCGACACCCTGCACCAGGTTGTTCTGCACGGTCACCGGGATCGTGGCGCTGCGCCCGGAGAGCTTGGTCTCCGACTTGTCGATCAGTTTGACCTGGTCGGTGAGGGTGTCGAGGTAGGCCTGCACTCCCTGGCGGAAGGTGCTCGCCGCGGTGGACAGGCCCCGCCAGGACGTGGACATCTCCCGGTTGACGGCCCGCCCGAAGGGGGTCACCACGCGGGACTGGTCGGAGAGGATCACCTTGAAGTTGTCGAGTGTGTCCTGCGTGATCGCGATCTGTTCGAAGGCCGACCGCGGCAGTTCCTGTCGGCGCAGCGAGGAGGGGTACGCCGACCGCGGCGGCACCCTGGTGGTGGCGTCGCTGTCGGGCTTGGCGGCGGCGGCCGCCGAAAGCTCCTGGGACTGGGACCAGCTGCCGCCCTGGAGCGCGGTGACCGCCGCCGCCATCGCCTGGGCCTGGCTCGCGGTCGGCATCCGCTGGGGGGCGACCACGATGCTGCGCTGCTTGTGCGTCTGCAGGTTCATTTCGAGGCTCTGGGCGAGGAACTCCTGCACCGCGAGCGTCGACGCGGTCGCCTTCGTCAGATCGCCCTGGAACGCCGTCGACAGGCGGGCGTCCGCGACCACCGCCGTGGTGCCGCCGCCGATGGGCCGGGCAGCGGACGGGGTGTAGGACAGCCCCCCGGTCTCGGTCAGGCTGTCGCTGCGCGCGATCACCTTGTCGGCGCCCGCGGACGTGGCGACCTTCACGATCGACGGGTCGACGGCGCCCTCCACCGGCCAGGCGAAATCGGTGCTCGGAGTCACGTGCAGCACCGTCTCCACCGTGGTGGCGGCCACGTCGGTGGCGGCCTTGAGCTGACTCAGCGAGCCGGCGACACCGGTCCCGTTGTGCGCCAGGGAGGCCAGGTCGGGGTCGGCGAAGGGCAGAGCCACGACCTCCCGGTCCGTCACGGCGTCCTGCAGGTCGGCGAGCCACTTCTTGGCGATCGCCTGGTGGGTGCCGGCCGTGGTGGTGTTGCCGTCGGTGCGGATCCGGTAGCTGCCGGTCATCGCGTCCACGGCGGCCAGCAGGTCCGGGTCGATCACCCAGGTGACGTCGAGTTCCCTGCCCAGGCTCAGGAGCTGGTCGAGGCGGCCCCCGGGGGCGATCTCCTCGGCCAGGTCGTCGTCGAGGAAGACCGGCGTCTGTTGTGCGTTCGAGCCCGTCTCCGCCGTCATGTGGACGGTGGAGACCAACGGCCACAGCACGGTCGTCTTCGTCGCCGTGTCCGCCCCGTCGGGCTGCCAGGGCAGGAAGGTCCGCTGGATGCCCAGCACCTGATCCCACGGCTGCGCCGACGTCTCCCCGGAGAGGAGGACCCCGAGCGGATAGACACCGTCGTCGCCGAGATCGAGCTTGTCGACCGGTACGGAGATGCTGAAGTGCTCGGCCACGCCCGGCGTCAGTTTGGAGAACTCGGCGACGTACTTGCCCCCCACCTCCGAGCCGTAGCCGCCGCTGACGACGTCCGCGTTCTTGGCTGCGTCGTCGATCGACGAGCGGGTGGTCAACGCGGGCCCCACCGACAGGCCCACGTGGGCGTCCGTGACGGCCTGCTTGCCGTTGTTGGTCACCGTCCCGGAGACGGTCACTGTGTCGCCGTCGGAGGGGACGGCCGGGCTGAGGGTGTCGACGGCGACGGCCACCGTGTTCCCGCCGGAGGCCTCCTTGGGGGCGGCGGGGGTGTCCGCGTGCGCGGGCAGCTGGAGCAGACCGGCCAGCAGGGGCGCCCCGGCGAGCAGTGCTCCGGTGCGCCGCAGCCACCGGCGGGCAGGTGAGGGACTCATCCCCGGGAAGTCTGCCGCCTCGGCCACGCGTTCGCCCGTCCCTAGTCGTCGTCAGTGGTCGTCGGATTGTGCGTCCACGCATGGTAACGATGTGCGCTGAGGGGAAGTGCCGCGGACTGCTCCACAAGATCAGATGGAGACGGTCGGCCTGTCCTCTATGTTCCCGTATAGGGGAACCGGCTGTGAAATGAAGTCAAATGCTGATCTTCAGCGGCTATCGGGCGAGGTGTCCGGCGGACATAACCGGGGCGCCCCGGGGCGGCCGGGCCACGTACCCTCTTCTGTTGTGCCGAACGCCAACGAAGACATCTCCCCTGCCCTCAGCGAGGCGCAGCACCGCGCCGTGAGCGAGCTGCTGCGGGTCGCGCCGGTCGCCGACGACCTCGCCCGCCGTTTCCAGGAAGCCGGGTTCTCCCTCGCCCTGGTCGGCGGCTCGGTCCGGGACGCGCTCCTCGGCCGGCTCGGCAACGATCTGGACTTCACGACGGATGCCCGCCCCGAGGACGTCCTGAAGATCGTGCGGCCGTGGGCGGACGCGGTGTGGGATGTCGGGATCGCCTTCGGTACGGTCGGTGCCCAGAAGGGCGCCCGTGTCGGAGACGTCGACCGAAGCTTTCAGATCGAGGTCACGACGTACCGCTCCGAGGCGTACGACCGCACCTCGCGCAAGCCCGAGGTGTCCTACGGTGACTCCATCGAGCAGGACCTCGTCCGGCGTGACTTCACCGTCAACGCGATGGCCGTGGCCCTGCCGGAGAAGGACTTCATCGACCCGCATGGCGGCCTGGAGGACCTCGCCGCCCGAGTGCTGCGCACCCCGGGCACGCCCGAGGAGTCCTTCTCGGACGACCCGCTGCGGATGATGCGGGCCGCCCGTTTCGCCGCCCAGCTCGACTTCGAGGTCGCACCCGAGGTCGTCACGGCGATGAAGGGCATGTGCGACCGTCTCGACATCGTCTCCGCGGAACGTGTACGGGACGAGCTGAACAAGCTGATCGTCTCCGCCCACCCGCGCAAGGGCCTGAGCCTGCTGGTCGACACCGGTCTCGCCGATCATGTGCTGCCGGAGCTGCCCGCCCTGCGGCTGGAGAGCGACGAGCACCATCGGCACAAGGACGTCTACGAGCACACGCTGATCGTCCTGGAGCAGGCGATCGCACTCGAGGAGAACGGCCCGGACCTCGTTCTGCGGCTTGCCGCGCTGCTCCATGACATCGGCAAGCCGCGCACCCGCCGGTTCGAGAAGGACGGCCGGGTCTCGTTCCATCACCACGAGGTGGTCGGGGCGAAGATGACGAAGAAGCGTATGACGGCGCTGAAGTACTCCAACGAGCTGGTGAAGGATGTCTCCCGTCTCGTCGAGCTCCATCTGCGTTTCCACGGCTACGGCACCGGCGAGTGGACCGACTCGGCCGTCCGGCGTTACGTCCGGGACGCCGGACCGCTTCTGGAGCGTCTCCACAAGCTGACCCGCTCGGACTGCACGACCCGCAACAAGCGCAAGGCGGTGGCGCTGTCCCGGGCGTACGACGGCCTGGAGGAGCGCATCGCCCGGCTCAAGGAGCAGGAGGAGCTCGACTCCATCCGCCCCGACCTCGACGGCAACCAGATCATGGACATCCTGGGTGTGGGTCCCGGCCCCGTCGTGGGCAAGGCGTACAACCTTCTGCTGGAACTCCGCCTGGAGAACGGGCCGATGGAGTACGACGCGGCGGTGGCGGCCCTCAAGGAGTGGTGGGCCGAGCAAGGCTGAGTCCGTGAAACGGGGTCATGTTTCACGTGAAACATGACCCCGGGAGATGGCGAAGGGCCGATGTTTCACGTGAAACATCGGCCCTTCGGCGTGGCAGCCGGGCTACTGGCTGACTTCCTTCAGTGCTACTTGACTTCCGTCAGGCAGAGCACCACGTCGTGCCCACCGCCGTACTGGACGTAGGAGATCGTTGCCTCCGTGACGGCCTCACACTTGCTGTCGTCGCTGGAGCCGTCGAACTTCTGGACGACCTTGTACTGGGCGTCACCGGAAGAGCAGTCGACCTCGTTGAGGTCCGCGTTGGAGTCGGTGCCGTCGTTGTGCATGCAGGAGCCCACCGAGGTGGTCTCCGCGTCGTCACGTGTCAGGAACCAGCCAGCGCCGAACTTGAGGAGGCCGACGATGACGGCAATGACGATGGCGCCGATGATGCGTATCGCCTTCTTGCCCATGCGCTTGCCGGCCGGCGCCGGCGGCGGAACCGGGGTGGGGGCGCCCTGGTTCGGGAACGGCGCGTAGGGCTGCTGCGGCGGCACACCCGGCTGGCCGGGCTGCTGCGCCACGGGGCCGGTGGGCGTCTGGGCGTACGGGTTCTGGCCCTGTGGAGGCGGCGGAGTAGTCACTTCTGGGTCCCCCCTGGAACGTGGGTGCGCATGGCGCGTCGGAGCGCATGGCGCGAAATAAGACCCACGTAAAGTACAACCCGCCACTGACAGCCCAGTGCCCCTATGGATACTCCGTGTCTTTGATGTGACACTTACGGACGCTCAAAGCGGGCCATAGCCGCAGCAATTGCTCCATAGATAACGGCAACTGTTATGACCAGCGCCGCCGATCGGCCGTCCGGCGGCAGCATCAGGGCGGCGACTCCGGCGGCTCCGACGAAGGCGACGTTGAACAGGACGTCGTAGAGGGAGAAGATCCGGCCGCGGAAGCCGTCCGCCACGGAGGACTGGACGACCGTGTCGGTGGCGATCTTCGCGCCCTGGGTGACGAGCCCCAGGACGAACGCCGCGACGAACGTGGTGGCCCGGGTGAACGGGAGCATCAGGGCGAGTTCCAGGACGGCTGCGGTCGCGGAGCACACGACGATCCAGCGGCCCGGGCCCAGCCGTCCCGCCGCCGGCGGAGTCAGCACGGCCGCGACGAAGAAACCGACCCCGGAGATACCCACCGCCAGGCCGAGCAGGGCCAGTCCCTGGTCGGGGTCCGAGGACCAGGCGTACCGGCAGAGCATCAGCACCACGACGGTCAGGGCGCCGTAGCAGAACCGCATCAGCGTGATCGAGCCCAGCGCCCAGGCGGCCTCCCTGCGCTTCGGCTCGGTCAGGTGGCGGACGCCGGAGGCGAGGCCGCGGGCCGTGCCCCGCAGAGCGGCCGTCAGCCGGGCGGGGATCCGTTCCCGGTCCGGTCCGAGCAGATCCACGGCCATGGTCAGCGACATGAACGCGGAGCACAGGTACAGCCCGCTGCCCAGCAGCACCACCGCCGCGTCGGTGTCCGCGACCACCAGCCGCACGACGAAGGCGAGGCCGCCGCCCGCGACGGCGGCCAGCGTCCCGGCGGTCGGGGAGAGGGAGTTCGCCAGGACCAGCCGCTCGGCGTCGACCACGCGGGGCAGGGCCGCCGACAGACCGGCGAGGACGAAGCGGTTGACCGCGGTGACGCACAGGGCGGAGGCGTAGAAGAGCCAGTCGGGGACGTGGCCGAGCATCAGGACGGCCGTCGCGGACGCCAGCAGGGCGCGCAGCAGGTTGCCGTAGAGCAAGACCTGGCGGCGGCGCCAGCGGTCCAGCAGGACGCCGGCGAAGGGGCCGACGAGGGAGTACGGCAGCAGCAGGACCGCCATCGCGGAGGCGATCGCGCCGGGCGAGGTCTGCTTCTCCGGGGAGAAGACCACGTAGGCGGCGAGTGCGACCTGGTAGACGCCGTCGGCGCACTGGGAGAGCAGCCGTACGGCGAGCAGGCGCCGGAAGGTGCCGATGCGCAGCAGGACGCGCAGATCACGGACGACGGCCATGGGGCACAGCCTCACACACGGGGAAGGTCCCCGGGTCATGCGACCCGGGGACCCTTCTCAGCCCTGGCAGGAGCGAATTTCAGTGGGGGGTCGGGCTAGCGCTCGACCTCGCCACGGATGAACTTCTCGACGTTCTCGCGGGCCTCGTCGTCGAAGTACTGGACCGGCGGGGACTTCATGAAGTAGCTGGAGGCCGACAGGATCGGGCCGCCGATGCCGCGGTCCTTGGCGATCTTCGCGGCGCGCAGGGCGTCGATGATGACACCCGCGGAGTTCGGGGAGTCCCAGACCTCGAGCTTGTACTCCAGGTTCAGCGGGACGTCACCGAAGGCACGGCCCTCGAGACGGACGTACGCCCACTTGCGGTCGTCGAGCCAGGCGACGTAGTCGGACGGGCCGATGTGGACGTTCTTCTCACCGAGGTCCCGGTCGGGGATCTGGGAGGTGACGGCCTGCGTCTTGGAGATCTTCTTGGACTCGAGGCGGTCACGCTCGAGCATGTTCTTGAAGTCCATGTTGCCGCCGACGTTCAGCTGCATCGTGCGGTCCAGGATGACGCCGCGGTCCTCGAACAGCTTCGCCATGACGCGGTGCGTGATGGTGGCGCCGACCTGGGACTTGATGTCGTCGCCGACGATCGGGACGCCCGCCTCGGTGAACTTGTCGGCCCACGCCTTGGTGCCGGCGATGAAGACCGGGAGGGCGTTGACGAAGGCGACCTTGGCGTCGATGGCGCACTGGGCGTAGAACTTCGCCGCGTCCTCGGAGCCGACGGGCAGGTAGCAGACGAGAACGTCGACCTGCTTGTCCCTGAGGACCTGGACGACGTCGACCGGCTCCTCGGCGGACTCCTCGATGGTCTCGCGGTAGTACTTGCCGAGACCGTCCAGGGTGTGGCCGCGCTGCACGGTGACACCGGTGGCGGGCACGTCGCAGATCTTGATGGTGTTGTTCTCGGAGGCGCCGATGGCGTCCGAGAGGTCAAGGCCGACCTTCTTGGCGTCCACGTCGAACGCGGCGACGAACTCGACGTCACGGACGTGGTAGTCACCGAACTGGACATGCATCAGGCCCGGGACCCTGGACGCCGGGTCGGCGTCCTTGTAGTACTCCACGCCCTGTACCAGCGACGCGGCGCAGTTGCCCACGCCGACGACGGCTACGCGAACCGAACCCATTCCGGCTGCTCCCTGTTGTGTACGTGTGAGGCCCTGGATGGGCGCTCACTTGGTGGTGTCGCCGGGCGTATCCGTCCCGGGGGTGTCCCCGGGACGGGGCAGGACGCCCGGCGCTCCAGTGGTGTTCTGCCGAGCGGACTCCTCGGAAGCGGAACCCTTCAGGTCCCGTCCGGCCCGCTCGCTCTCGATGAGCTCGTTCAGCCAGCGCACTTCGCGCTCCACGGACTCCATCCCGTGGCGCTGGAGCTCAAGCGTGTAGTCGTCGAGGCGTTCCCGGGTACGCGCCAGGGAGGCGCGCATCTTCTCCAGGCGCTCCTCCAGCCGGCTGCGGCGGCCTTCGAGGACTCGCATACGGACGTCGCGCGAGGTCTGCCCGAAGAAGGCGAAACGAGCCGCGAAGTGCTCGTCCTCGTACGCGTCGGGGCCCGTCTGCGAGAGCAGGTCCTCGAAGTGTTCCTTACCATCCGCCGTCAACCGGTAGACGATCTTGGCGCGACGCCCCGCGAGTGATGCCGCGAGCGCGTCCTCCGGGGCGTTCCCCGGCTCCTCGATCAACCAGCCGTTGGCGACCAGCGTCTTGAGGCAGGGGTACAGCGTCCCGTAGCTGAAGGCACGGAACACGCCCAGCGAGGTGTTGAGCCGTTTGCGCAGCTCATAGCCGTGCATCGGGGACTCGCGGAGCAGGCCGAGGACGGCGAACTCGAGGATGCCGGAACGCCGGCTCATCGTCGCCTCCTCTCGCTCGCCACTCGCTTATCTCGCTCCGATGTATCGACTCGATACATCAAGACGATAGAACGGCCTTCCGGATGCGACAAGAGGGGCAGCGGTGAACGGGATCACATCACCGTTTCTTCGCAGACGACTTGCCCGGTTTGGGGTCAACCTTGGGGCTGGGCAGGTTTTGGCGGTGCGTAGTCTGTGCGCCATGCAAACCACCGGAACCCATGGGACGCCGGGGGGCGTCGAGGCCTCCGGTGCCGTACGGGTGAATGCGCAACCGACCGCATCCGTACTTCGGGGGGACAGGAAACCAGCCGCCCATTCCAGGCGCGCACGGATGCGCCTGCCCTAGGAGTAATCGTTCGATGAGCGAGCACCGTCGCAAACCGCCGCAGCCGCAGGGAGGCGGACGTGCCGCGGCTCGACGCGGCCAGTCCGGGCCTCCCGCCGGCCGCCGCGCGGCACCGCGAGGCGCCACCGGATCTCCTTCCGACTATGGGTTGGGCCTCGGGTCGGGAAGCGAGGAGCAGTCGTACGGCGGCCGCGCCGAGTCCCGACGCGCCGCCCAGCGAGGCTCGAGCGGGCGGCGCAGAGCGGCCGAACCCGCAGCGGGGCGCCGCGGCGTCCCGGCAGGGCCGGGCCGGGGCAGAGGACGCGAGACGCCCGACAGGAAACGCCTGATCGACTATCCGCGCGCCGACCGCTACGGCTGGCAACGCTGGATGCCCTCCTGGAAACTTGTCACCGGCCTGTTCATCGCCTTCTTCGGCAGCCTGGTGGCCGCCGCGGGCATCGGCTACGCCATGGTGGGCATCCCCGACGTGGCCAAGACGGCGTCGGCCCAGAACAACGTCTACTTCTGGAGCGACGACAGCCCGATGGTCGCCTCCGGCGGCGAGACGAACCGGCAGAACGTCAGCCTCGCGCAGATCCCGGAGGCGATGCGCTACGCGGTGATCTCGCAGGAGAACAAGACCTTCTACGACGACAACGGCATCGACCCCAAGGGCATCGCCCGCGCCGTCTTCAACATGGCCCGCGGCGGACAGACGCAGGGTGGTTCGACCATCACCCAGCAGTACGTCAAGAACGCGATGCTCGACGACCAGTCCCAGACGGTCTCCCGCAAGCTCAAGGAGATCTTCGTGTCCATCAAGGTGGGCGCAGAGGTCGACAAGAACCAGATCCTCGAGGGCTACCTCAACACCGCGTACTACGGCCGCGGCGCCTACGGCATCCAGGCCGCCGCCCGCGCGTACTTCGACAAGGACGCCCTCAAGCTGAACCCGGGCGAGTGCGCGTTCCTGGCCGCCACGCTGAAGGGCGCCACGTACTACGACCCGGCGGGCGCGACCTCCATCGACCCGGTGGGCGCCACGCCCGAGAAGAACAGCGAGCGGGCCCTGCGCCAGATGCAGGACACCCTGGACAAGATGGTCGAGTACGGCCACCTCGACGCTTCGGAGCGGGCCAAGTACACGAAGCTCCCCGCGTGGAAGAACCCCCGGACGAACAACGACCTGAAGGGGCAGATCGGCTACCTCGTCGACCTCGCCAACAGCTACCTGGTCACCCACAGCAAGGAAACCGGGATCACCCAGAACCGGCTTCAGCAGGGCGGCCTGTCGATCCACACGACCTTCGACAAGAAGAAGGTCCTCGAGCTCGAGGCCTCGGTGTCGAAGGTCCAGAAGGCCAACATCAAGCCGAAGCAACGGCCGGACACCGACACGCACGTCCAGTTCGGCGGCGCGTCCGTGGAGCCGGACACCGGCGCCATCCGGGCCATCTACGGCGGTGAGGACGCCACCAAGCACTTCACCGACAACGCCGACCAGACCGGCGCCCAGGTCGGCTCGACCTTCAAGCCGTTCGTGCTGGCCGCCGCGATGACCTGGGGCGTGCGCGACCCCGACCTGGGCTCGTCGCAGGCACAGGACGAGCGCACGATCGTCTCCCCGAAGAGCCTGTTCAGCGGCAAGAACAAGCTCAAGATCAAGGACTACAACGACACGGTCTGGAAGAACGAGAAGGGCGAGGAGTGGCTCCAGACCAATGACGGCAACGAGTCCTACGGCTCCCCGCCCAACTACAAGATCGACCTGCGGGAGGCCATGCGTGAGTCGGTGAACTCCGCCTTCGTGCAGCTCGGCATGGACGTCGGCCTCGACAAGGTGAAGGACGCCGCGATCAGCGCCGGCCTGCGCAAGGAGAGCCTCGCCGGCACCACCTTCCCCTCGTTCTCGATCGGTATCTCCGACCCGAGCGCGATCCGCATGGCGGGTGCGTACGCCACCTTCGCCGCGAGCGGCAAGCAGCGTGACCCGTACTCCGTGGAGAAGGTCACGAGCGAGGAGGGCCAGATCTACACGCACGAGGCGGTGACGAACCAGGCCTTCACCTCCAAGGTCGCCGACAACGTCACGGACGTCCTGAAGACCGTGGTCGACAAGGGCACCGGTACCAACGCCCAGCTGACCGGACGCGATGTGGCCGGCAAGACCGGTACCACCGACGGCAACAAGTCGGCCTGGTTCGTGGGCTACACGCCGCAGCTGTCCACCGCGATCACCATGTTCCGTCTGGACGACAACGAGAAGAACAAGAACCGCACGTTCCTGGAGATGTACGGAACGGGCGGGCAGAAGAAGATCCACGGCGCCTCGTTCCCGGCTCAGATCTGGCACGACTACATGGAGGACGCCCTGAAGGGCACTCCGGTCAAGGACTTCCCGGATCCTGAGTCCATCGGCGAGGTCGTCAACGCGGAGCCGTCCCAGACGCCGACCCCGACGTTCACCCAGACCGAGGAGGCGTCGCCGTCGCCGACCCCGACACCCACGGCGACGCAGCCCGAGACCTCCCCCTCGCCGACCGACACCTGCAACACCTTCATCGGGTGCCAGAACGGCACGGGCGGCACGGACGCGGGCACGACGGACGGCGGCACGGGCGGGCAGAGCTCACCGTCACCCACCGACACCTCGACGGAGGACACCTCCAACGGCAACCAGAACGGAGGCCTCTTCAGAGGATCGACGGGATGACGAGCCCGACATGACGCCGCGATGAGACGCATCGGGGGCCCGCCGACCCGGCGGGCCCCCGATGCGTCTGTCCACAGGGCCGCCGCCTCGACCGCGGGCCCGCCCCGGCACCTCTGGGCCGTCCGTGGGGACGCGCACAGCGACGTACGGCAGGATGTGGCCATGCCCAGTGCAGAATCGACGCCAGTGCGCGTGCACGAGCCGGACCCGGTACCGCCGACCAGGAACGACGAGGTGGCCGCGGCCGGCAGTGAGCTGATCGGCGGTCCCCTCGGCCGACGGGCCCTGCTCGGGACGTCCTGGTGGACCCCGGTACGGGTCGTCGCGCTCGTCGCGATCGGGATGTTCGCCCTCGGAATGATCCAGAAGCTGCCGTGCTACGACAGCGGCTGGTTCTTCGGCGCCAGCACCCAGTACACGCACGCCTGCTACTCGGACATCCCGCACCTCTACCAGGGGCGCGGCTTCGCCGACGGTCTCGTGCCGTACTTCGACAAGCTCCCCGGCGACATGGACTACCTCGAGTACCCGGTGCTGACCGGTGTGTTCATGGAGGTGGCCGCCTGGCTGACCCCGGGCAGCGGCAGCATCCAGCACCAGGAACAGTGGTACTGGATGGCCAACGCCGGGATGCTGATGCTCTGCGCGGCCGTCATCGCCGTCTGCGTGAGCCGTACGCACGCCCGGCGCCCCTGGGACGGCCTGCTGGTCGCCCTGGCCCCCGCCTTCGCGCTGACCGCCACCATCAACTGGGACCTGCTGGCGGTCGCCCTGACGGCCGCCGCGATGATGATGTGGTCGCGCAGGCGTCCGCTCGCCTTCGGCGTCCTCCTGGGGCTCGCCACGGCCGCCAAGCTCTACCCCGTCTTCCTGCTCGGACCGCTGCTCGTCCTGTGCTGGCGCGCGGGGAAGTGGCGGGACTTCGGCAAGGCCCTCGGGAGCGCCGCCGTCGCCTGGCTGGTGGTGAACCTGCCGGTGATGCTCTTCGCCTTCGAGGGGTGGTCGAAGTTCTACCGGTTCAGCCAGGAGCGCGGCGTCGACTTCGGCTCCTTCTGGCTGATCCTGGCCCAGAACTCCAGCGACCCCCTCACCACGGACAGCGTGAACACCTTCGCCACCCTCATGGTGGTGGTGTGCGCCCTGGGCATCGGCTGGCTGACACTGAGCGCGCCGCGCCGCCCGCGCTTCGCCCAGCTGGCCTTCCTCATCGTGGCGGCCTTCATCCTGACCAACAAGGTCTACTCGCCGCAGTACGTCCTGTGGCTGGTGCCGCTCGCCGTGCTGGCCCGGCCCAAGTGGCGGGACTTCCTGATCTGGCAGGCCTGCGAGGTCGCGTACTACCTGGGCATCTGGATGTACCTCGCGTACACGACCAGCGGAGACGCCCACAAGGGACTGCCGACCGACGGCTACCACTGGGCCATCGGCCTGCACCTGCTCGGCACCCTCTACCTGTGCGCCGTGGTCGTGCGGGACATCCTGATGCCGGAGCGGGACGTGGTGCGCCGGGCCGGCGACGACGATCCCTCAGGGGGTGTGCTCGACGGGGCGGAGGACGTGTTCGTCCTGGGTGCCGCGGCGCATCCGCCGCGGCACGCCACGCAGTACGACGGACCCCAGGTGGAGTGGGGCACGCAGAACGAGGTGGAGTGGGGCAGGCGGGACGCCGCCGACGGTTCGCCGTGAGCGGACGGGGCGCCGCCGGGACGTGAAAGAGGCCGTACGCGGGGTTCCGCGTACGGCCTCTGCGCCGTCCTGGGGAGGTACGGGCTCAGCGGTCCACGATCCGGTCGAACTGCGTGGTCGTGTGCCGCAGATGGGCCACCAGCTCGTCGCCCACGGTCGGCTCCGGAGCGTCCGCCGGCACGAACAGGATGGACACCTGCATGTGCGGCGGCTCGGCGAACCAGCGCTGCTTGCCGCCCCAGACGAACGGCGAGAGGTTCCGGTTCACCGTGGCGAGACCGGCCCGGGCGACGCCCTTGGCGCGCGGCATGACGCCGTGCAGGGCCTTGGGGGCCTCCAGCCCCACCCCGTGCGACGTACCGCCCGCCACGACGACCAGGAAGCCGTCCGAGGCCGCCTTCTGCTGGCGGTAGCCGAAGCGGTCGCCCTTGGCGACGCGCGTGACGTCCAGGACCGCCCCGCGGTACTCGGTGGCGTCGTGGTCCCCCAGCCACAGCCGGGTGCCGATCCGGGCGCGGAAGCGGGTCTGCGGGAACTGCTGCTGCAGCCGGACGAGTTCGTCGGCCTTGAGATGGCTGACGAACATGGTGTGCAGCGGCAGCCGGGCCGCACGCAGCCGGTCCATCCAGCCGATGACCTCCTCGACGGCGTCGGAGCCGTCGGTGCGGTCCAGCGGCAGGTGTATGGCGAAGCCCTCCAGCCGGACGTTCTCGATCGCGGCGTGCAGCTGCGGCAGGTCCTGCTCGCTGATCCCGTGCCGCTTCATCGACGACATCACCTCGATGACCACGCGGGCGCCCACGAGGCCGTACACGCCGTCGATCGACGACACCGAGCGCACGACCCGGTCCGGCAGCGGAACCGGTTCCTCACCGCGCCGGTACGGCGTCAGCACCAGCAGGTCGCCGCCGAAGAAATCCTTGATGCGCGCGGCCTCGTACGTCGTGCCGACGGCGAGGATGTCCGAGCCGAGCCGCGTGGCCTCCTCCGCCAGCCGCTCGTGCCCGAAGCCGTAGCCGTTGCCCTTGCAGACCGGGACGAGCCCCGGGAACTGCTCCTGCACGTGCTTGTGGTGCGCCCGCCAGCGCGCGGTGTCGACGTAGAGCGTGAGCGCCATGGCCGGACCCGGGACCTTTCTCGTGGCTGGGGTAGAGGGAGGTGCGTCAGAGGTGCCAGAGGTATGGAATCACTGAACGTGACGTCAGCGGCGCGACATGTAGATGTCGAGTGCCTTGTGGAGCAGCTTGTTCAACGGGAAGTCCCACTCGCCGAGGTACTCGGCGGCCTGGCCGCCCGTGCCGACCTTGAACTGGATCAGGCCGAAGAGGTGGTCGGTCTCGTCCAGCGAGTCCGAGATGCCGCGCAGGTCGTACACGGTGGCGCCGAGCGCGTAGGCGTCGCGCAGCATCCGCCACTGCATGGCGTTCGACGGGCGGAACTCGCGGCCGATGTTGTCGGAGGCGCCGTAGGAGTACCAGACGTGCCCGCCCACGATCAGCATGGTCGCCGCCGACAGGTTCACCCCGTTGTGGCGGGCGAAGTACAGCCGCATCCGGTTGGGGTCCTCGGTGTTGAGGGCCGACCACATGCGCTGGAAGTACGACAGCGGGCGCGGCCGGAAGTGGTCGCGCACGGCCGTGATCTCGTACAGCCGCTGCCACTCCTCGAGGTCCTGGTAGCCGCCCTGGACGACCTCGACACCGGCCTTCTCGGCCTTCTTGATGTTGCGGCGCCAGAGCTGGTTGAAGTTCTTGTGGACCTCTTCGAGAGAACGGTTCGCCAGCGGCACCTGGTAGACGTAGCGCGGCTGGACGTCGCCGAAGCCGGCGCCGCCGTCCTCGCCCTGCTGCCAGCCCATCCGGCGCAGCTTGTCGGCCACCTCGAAGGCGCGCGGCTCGATGAAATCGGCCTCGATGTCGCGCAGCCGCTTCACGTCCGGGTTCTGGATGCCCGCCTTGATGGACGTGGCCTCCCAGCGCCGGATGATCACCGGCGGGCCCATCTTGACCGAGAACGCGCCCTGCTGCTTGAGGTGGGCGAGCATCGGCTCCAGCCACTCGGTCAGATTCGGCGCGTACCAGTTGATGACCGGGCCCTCGGGCAGGTAGGCCAGGTAGCGCTTGATCTTGGGCAGCTGGCGGTAGAGGACCAGACCCACGCCGACGAGTTCATTGGTACGACCGTCGAACCAGCCGAGGCTCTCCGAACGCCACTCCGCCTTGACGTCTGCCCAGGCAGGAACCTGCATGTGGCTTGCCGACGGCAGGCTCTGGATGTACGCCAGATGCTGCTCGCGGCTGATCGTCCTCAGGGTCAGGCTCATTCGGGGCGCTCCTCGGGCTGGTGTGTCCCCATGGGTACAGGGGCTCCTGGCTCTCGCGCCGAAGCCTACTGCGCCTCGCGCGTGGCCTGACTGGGCGTACGGCACCTTCGCCCCGGCCAGTTGGCGGCCGGGGCGTTACGGCAGGGTTCGTAGTTGTTCTACGAACCTTTCGATGATGACGGTGTCGGTGGTGCGGTGATGACGGTGGCGTCGGTGCCGTCAGGTCACCACAGCCCGCCGAAGAGGCCGCCGTGCGCCATGCCGAGGAAGAAGCCGACGCCGGATGCACCGAGGCCCAGGATCAGACCGAAGCGCTCACGGGTGGTCTCGGAGATCCACTGTCCGTACGCGCCGGTCAGGATCCCCACCAGGCCGGTCCAGGAGCTGATCAGATGCAGGTTGTCGAACTGAGCCGTGACGAAGGACACCACTCCGAGCACCAGGGTCACGGCCGTCAGCGTGTCCTGGACTGGGTGGGACTTGCCGTCGGTGGCGAAGAGGGAACCGACTCCGGTGTTGGGTCGCAATGCCTGTGCCATAGGGCACCTCCTGCGGAAGGCGGCGCACGGTAGCGCCATACACACCCGATGTGTACAGATTGGCGGTCCCCACGGCCTGATTTCAACCGGAAGCACGTGTGCAGGTAGTCTGTACCCTCTGCACCGGTGTCTGCCCAGCCACGGCCGGGAACTCCGCCCAGGTCAGCGCGGGGGCGTCGCAAGCCGCCCCCGATTGTCAGTGGCTGCCGATACCGTTGCGCACGCATCACAACCCTCCTGCCACGGAACGACCGTGGCCGCTGAGTCCAAAGGAGGTGGGTTCCACATGCGTCACTACGAGGTGATGGTCATCCTCGACCCCGATCTGGAGGAGCGCGCTGTCGCCCCCCTGATCGAGAACTTCCTCTCCGTCGTCCGTGAGGGCAACGGCAAGGTCGAGAAGGTCGACACCTGGGGCCGTCGTCGTCTCTCGTACGAGATCAAGAAGAAGCCCGAGGGCATCTACTCGGTCATCGACCTGCAGGCCGAGCCTGCGGTCGTCAAGGAGCTCGACCGCCAGCTGAACCTGAACGAGTCGGTCCTCCGGACCAAGGTCCTCCGCCCCGAGACCCACTGAGCTCTCCCGCTCAGTCGATCTCGGGATTCTGAGTAGCAGCACAAGCAGCCAGCACAGCAAACCCGCCGAGAGGTTCCCCATGGCAGGCGAGACCGTCATCACGGTCGTCGGCAATCTTGTCGACGACCCCGAGCTGCGCTTCACCCCCTCGGGTGCGGCGGTCGCGAAGTTCCGCGTCGCGTCCACCCCCCGCACCTTCGACCGTCAGACGAACGAGTGGAAGGACGGCGAGAGCCTGTTCCTGACCTGCTCGGTCTGGCGCCAGGCGGCGGAGAACGTCGCGGAGTCGCTCCAGCGGGGCATGCGCGTCATCGTGCAGGGCCGGCTGAAGCAGCGGTCCTACGAGGACCGTGAGGGTGTCAAGCGCACGGTCTACGAGCTGGACGTCGAGGAAGTCGGCGCCAGCCTGCGCAGTGCCACGGCCAAGGTCACCAAGACCAGCGGTGGTGGCGGTGGACGCGGTGCCCAGGGTGGTTACAACGGCGGTGGCGGCCAGGCAGGCGGCGGCTGGGGCGGTGGCTCCGGCGGCGGTCAGCAGGGCGGCGGCGCGCCTGCCGACGACCCGTGGGCGACCGGCGCTCCCGCCGGTGGCAACCAGAGCGGTGGCGGCGGCGGTGGCTGGGGCGGAAACTCCGGCGGCGCCGGAGGCGGCTACTCGGACGAGCCCCCCTTCTAGGGCTCGTATCCCCACTTCTTGATCACACAGGAGAAACACCATGGCGAAGCCGCCTGTGCGCAAGCCTAAGAAGAAGGTCTGCGCTTTCTGCAAGGACAAGGTCACGTACGTGGACTACAAGGACACGAACATGCTGCGGAAGTTCATTTCCGACCGCGGCAAGATCCGTGCCCGCCGCGTGACCGGCAACTGCACGCAGCACCAGCGTGACGTCGCCACGGCCGTGAAGAACAGCCGTGAGATGGCGCTGCTGCCCTACACCGCCCAGGCGCGATAAGGGAAGGGTGACCGAAACATGAAGATCATCCTCACCCACGAGGTCTCTGGCCTCGGTGCCGCCGGCGACGTCGTCGACGTCAAGGACGGCTACGCTCGCAACTACCTGATCCCGCGGAACTTCGCGATCCGCTGGACCAAGGGCGGCGAGAAGGACGTCGAGCAGATCCGTCGCGCTCGCAAGATCCACGAGATCCAGACCATCGAGCAGGCCAACGCCGTGAAGGCCCGGCTCGAGGGCGTCAAGGTCCGCCTGGCCGTTCGCTCCGGCGACGCCGGTCGTCTCTTCGGTTCCGTCACCCCGGCCGACATCGCCTCGGCGATCAAGGCTTCCGGTGGCCCCGAGGTCGACAAGCGCCGTATCGAGCTCGGCGCGCCCATCAAGACCCTGGGCGCTCACGAGACGTCCGTGCGTCTGCACCCCGAGGTTGCCGCCAAGGTCAACATCGAGGTCGTCGCGGCCTGATTGCCGCATCCGGCGTGAACAGCTTCGGCTGAACAGCTGAGAAGGGGCCGCACCCGCTGGGGTGCGGCCCCTTCTGTGTGCTCGGGGCCGGAGGTGCCTCGGATGTTTCACGTGAAACGCCGGTTTCACGTGAAACAGTCAGCGGGCCGGTCGATCAGCCTCCCGGCCAGTCGGCGGGTCCGAGGGGGCGCGGGTCATGGGTCGGCCGGCCGTGGGGTCAGTCAGCGGGTCGCGCCGGTGACGATCCACCGGCCTGAGTGGGCTCGCAGCCAGAGCGTCAGCATACGAACGGTCATCATCAGCGTCATCGCTCCCCAGAGAGCGGTGAGACCGCCGCCGAGGACGGGAACGAGCAGTGCCACAGGAGCGAAGACCGCGAGGGTGAGCACCATCGCCCAGGCGAGATACGGTCCGTCTCCCGCGCCCATCAGTACTCCGTCCAGCACGAAGACGATGCCGCAGACGGGCTGGGAGAGCGCCACCACGAGCAGTGCGGGCAGCGCGGCGGCCCGCACCGCGGAGTCGCTGGTGAACAGCGGCAGGAACACGGGCCGGGCCGCGATGACCAGCAGGGCGAGCCCCAGTCCGACGGCGATGCCCCACTGGACCATGCGGCGGCACGCCTCGCGGGCGCCCTGGGCGTCGCCCGCGCCGAGGTACCGGCCGATGATGGCCTGCCCGGCGATGGCGATGGCGTCGAGTGCGAAGGCGAGGAGGCTCCACAGGGACAGGGCGATCTGGTGCGCCGCGATGTCGGCGTCCCCGAGACGGGCCGCGATGGCGGTGGCGATCATCAGGATCGCCCGCAGGGAGAGCGTACGGACCAGCAGTGGTACGCCCGCCTGGGCCGACGCCCGTATGCCGGCGGCATCGGGGCGCAGTGAGGCACCGTGGCGGCGGGCCCCTCGGATCACCACGGCGAGATAGACCGCGGCCATCGCGCACTGGGCGATGACCGTGCCCCAGGCGGAGCCCGCGATCCCCAGGCCCGCACCGTAGACGAGGGTGACGTTCAGAACGGCGTTGGCGACGAAACCCGCGACCGCGACGTACAGGGGGGTCTTCGTGTCCTGGAGTCCGCGCAGTACGCCGGTCGCGGCGAGGACGACGAGCATGGCCGGGATGCCGAGCACCGAGATGCGCAGATAGGTCGTCGCGTAGGGCATGGCGGTGTCCGAGGCGCCGAAGAGCTCCACGAGTGCCGGGGCGGCGGGGAGTACGACGGCGACGACGGCCGCGCCCAGAAGCAGCGCCAGCCAGATGCCGTCCATGCCCTGGCGGATCGCCGCCGGGAGATCGCCGGCTCCCACGCGGCGGGCCACGGCGGCCGTGGTGGCATAGGCGAGGAAGACGAAGATGCTGACGGCTGTTGTCAGAAGCGCGGAGGCGACGCCGAGTCCGGCGAGCTGGGCGGTGCCCAGGTGGCCGACGATCGCGCTGTCGGCCAGCACGAAGAGAGGCTCGGCGACGAGGGCGCCGAAGGCCGGGACGGCCAGCGCGACGATCTCTCGATCGTGCTGTCGCCGGGTGGCCCTGGGGGTCACGGGAGCCTGTGTCATGGCCATCAACCTAATCGTCCACAGGTAAGAGATGCAACTCGCTTGTGGTCCTTACTTGCCATCTGGTCGCACGCTGTTTCGTGCACCGTTCGAAGCGATCTTGGGCTGACTGGGGAAGTTTTTCTTCTGCACAGCCGGTGGATCGTGAAGGTGCAGGTCAGAGGGTGGTGGTGAGAAAAGACGAGGGCTTGTTCACAGGGCTGTCCACCGGGTCGTGCACAGGTTTTGCGGAGTTCTCCACAGCATCGGGGCCGTCGTCCACATGGCCTGTGGATAACCAGATTGGCTGACGGTGCCGACGGGCCTAACGTGGTCCGGCGCCCCTCCATCCGCCGGTCGGTGAAAACCTCTCAAAACCGGCGCGCTCGAACCGGAGTCGGGTCTCTCAATTGTCAGTGTCGTGCCGTACAACAGAGGGCACGGCGAGGTCCGCGCGGCGGACGGGAGGAGGTGGCTCGGTTGAGCATTTCCGAGCCCTTGGACGACCCGTGGGCCGACAGCGGACCCGGTGATCGTCTGCCCCCCGCCCGTCGCCGCGGTGACGGCGGCCGCAGTCGCGACGAGCAGCACGAGCGAGGCCGGGAAGGCGGCGACTGGGAGGGCGGCACCGCCTTCGAGCGGGTACCGCCGCAGGACCTGGACGCCGAACAGTCCGTCCTGGGCGGCATGCTCCTCTCCAAGGACGCCATCGCCGACGTCGTCGAGATCCTCAAGGGCCACGACTTCTACAAGCCCGCGCACGAGACGATCTACCAGGCGATCCTCGACGTCTACGCCAAGGGCGAACCGGCCGACCCCATCACCATCGCCGCCGAGCTCACCAAACGCGGTGAGATCAACAAGGTGGGCGGCGCCTCGTACCTGCACACCCTCGTCCAGACCGTGCCGACGGCCGCCAACGCCGAGTACTACGCGGAGATCGTGCACGAACGAGCGGTCCTGCGCCGCCTCGTCGAGGCCGGCACCCGCATCACCCAGATGGGATACGCGGCCGACGACGACGTCGACGAGATCGTCAACCGCGCCCAGGCCGAGATCTACGCCGTCACCGAGCAGCGCACCAGCGAGGACTACCTCCCGCTCGGCGACATCATGGAAGGCGCCCTCGACGAGATCGAGGCGATCGGCTCCCGCAGCGGCGAGATGACCGGCGTACCCACCGGCTTCACCGACCTCGACTCGCTCACCAACGGCCTGCACCCGGGCCAGATGATCGTCATCGCCGCGCGTCCCGCCATGGGCAAGTCCACCCTCGCGCTCGACTTCGCCCGGGCCGCATCGATCAAGCACAATCTGCCGAGCGTCATCTTCTCCCTCGAAATGGGCCGCAACGAGATCGCGATGCGTCTCCTGTCCGCCGAGGCCCGCGTGGCCCTGCACCACATGCGCTCCGGCACCATGACCGACGAGGACTGGACACGGCTGGCCCGCCGGATGCCCGAGGTGTCGTCCGCGCCGCTGTTCATCGACGACTCCCCGAACCTGTCGATGATGGAGATCCGGGCGAAGTGCCGCCGGCTCAAGCAGCGCAATGACATCAAGCTCGTGATCATCGACTATCTGCAGCTGATGCAGTCCGGCGGTTCCAAGCGCTCCGAGAGCCGTCAGCAGGAGGTCTCGGACATGTCCCGTAACCTCAAGCTCCTCGCCAAGGAGCTCGAGGTCCCGGTGATCGCGCTCTCCCAGCTCAACCGAGGCCCCGAGCAGCGCACGGACAAGAAACCGATGGTGTCCGACCTGCGTGAGTCCGGCTCCATCGAGCAGGACGCAGACATGGTGATCCTGCTGCACCGCGAGGACGCCTACGAGAAGGAGTCACCGCGCGCGGGCGAGGCCGACATCATCGTCGGCAAGCACCGAAACGGCCCGACGGCCACGATCACCGTCGCCTTCCAGGGCCACTACTCCCGCTTCGTGGACATGGCACAGACCTGATCCGGCCCCGGGCGCTCAGCGCCTCGTCTCGTACCTGGTCAGGATCACGCCGCCGGGAAACGTCCGCGTCTCCACCAGGTTCAGGTTCACCCAGTTGTCCAGCGCGGTGAAGAACGGCGTGCCGCCGCCCACCAGGACCGGCGCGGTGGCCAGCACGTACTCGTCGATCAGCCCGGCCCGCATGGCCGCCCCGGCGAGCGTCGCGCCGCCGATGTCCATCGGGCCGCCGTCCTCGGCCTTGAGCCGGGTGATCTCGGCGACCGCGTCGCCGGTGACCAGACGGGTGTTCCAGTCGACCTTGTCGATCGTCGAGGAGAACACCACCTTCGACATGTCCCGCCAGCGGCGCGCGAACTCGATCTCCGCCGGGGTGGCGCCCGGCTGCTCGTCGACGGTCGGCCAGTAGGGGCTCATCGTCTGCCACAGCTTGCGTCCGTACAGCGACAGGTCGGTCGCCTGCAACTGGTCGGACCAGAACTGGAACAGCTCGTCGCTCGGCGGTCCGCTCCAGCCGATGTCGTCGCCGGGCGCGGCGATATAGCCGTCCAGGGTCAGGTTCATGCCGTAGATCAGTTTCCGCATGGCGCCAGCCTTCCGTGAGTCGGTCTCGCGCGTACAGACCGGCGCGGCGCGGGAAACTCATCGGTGCGCGATCTGAGCAGGTCAGAGAAGACCGACATGTCATCGGCGGCGAGACCCTCCACCCCGGGCGAAACGAACTCGACGCCGGGCCCGGGGGCATGTGGACTGGGCCCATGACGACACCTCAGGACGAGCTGCTCCCCGCCACCCGGAGATCACTGCTGCACCGGATCGCCGTCGCCCAGACCGACGGGCGTACACCCTCGCTCGTCGCCGCGGTCGTGCGGGACGGGCGGGCCATCTGGCACGGGTCGCGCACCTCGGTCGACGGGCACGCGCCGGACGAGAACGTGCAGTACCGGATCGGCTCGATCACCAAGACCTTCACCGCCGTTCTCGTGCTGCGGCTGCGTGACGAAGGGGTGCTCGACCTCGGGGACCCGCTGGAGAAGCATCTGCCCGGCACCGGGGCGGGGGAGGCCACGATCGCCCAACTCCTCGCCCACACGAGCGGGCTGGCGGCCGAGACGCCCGGCCCCTGGTGGGAGCGGACGCCGGGCTCGCTGCGGCCCGAACTGGCCGACGTCCTCGGCGACGGGGTCGCCCCGCATCCGGCCGGCCGCCGTCATCACTACTCCAACCCCGGCTATGCCCTGCTGGGTGCTCTCGTCGAAGAGCTGAGAGGAGTCTCGTGGGAAGAGGCGCTCAGGCGTGAAGTGCTCGAACCGCTGGGTCTCGATCGCACCAGTGTCCGGCCGCAGGCTCCGGCCGCGGGTGGCTGGGCAGTGCATCCCTGGGCCGACGTGATGCAGCCGGAACGCCTGGAGGACTACGGGCGGCTGGCCCCCGCGGGCCAGCTCTGGTCCACAACCGGGGATCTCGCGCGGTTCACGGCCTTCCTGCTGCGGGGGGACGAGCGGGTGCTCGGCGCGGAGACACTGCGGGAGATGCGGACGCCCGCGGCTCCGGTCGAGGCCGCGGATGTGGCGGACGGTGCCACGTACGGACTCGGCATGCAGATCCTGCACCGGGACGGGCGGCTGCTCGTCGGCCACTCCGGCTCGGTGCCCGGCTTCCTGGCGTCCCTCATCATCGGTGTGGAGGACGATGTCGCCGCCGTGGTGCTCACCAACTGCACCTCCGGTCTCATGACCTTCTCGTTGGCGGCTGATCTCGTCCGTATCGTTGCCGAGGCCGAGCCGAGAATCCCGGAGCCATGGCGGCCGCTGCGGGAGGTCGACTCCTCCGTCCTGGAGCTGGCGGGTCAGTGGTACTGGGGGACCAGCTGCTTCGCCCTGCGTGTCACGGCCGACGGACTCATCTCCTTGGGGCCACTGTCCGGCGGCGGCCGGCGCTCACGCTTCCGGGCGAACGGGGACGGGACCTGGACGGGCCTGGAGGGCTACTTCGCCGGAGAGCCTCTGCGGGCCGTACGGAGGCCGGACGGAAGCGTGGACCATCTGGACCTCGGGTCGTTCGTGTTCACGCGCCAGCCGTACGAGGAGGGTGCCGCTGTGCCCGGTGGGGTCGACCCGGAAGGATGGCGGGGGATCGGCTGACGCTTTTCCTACGGCGACGGAGCGCTCTGTTTCACGTGAAACAGAGCGCTCCTGTGGTCAGAGCTGGAGTTTGAAGCCTTCGTGCGAGGCCTCGAAGCCCAGCCGCTCGTAGAAGCGGTGGGCGTCCGTGCGGGTCTTGTCGGACGTCAGCTGCACCAGTTGGCAGTCAGCGCGACGTGACTCCTCGATCGCCCATTCGATGAACCGCGTGCCCAGACCGCTGCCGCGCTCGTCGGCGTGCACGCGCACGCCTTCGATGACAGACCGCGTGGCGCCGCGGCGGGAGAGACCGGGAATGAACGTGAGCTGGAGAGTGCCGACGACGCGACCTTCGCGGACGGCGACGACCAGACGCTGGTTGGGGTCGGCGCTGAGCCGCCGCAGGGCCGCCAGGTAAGGGGTCAGGTCGTCCGGCGACTCACGCTGGGCGCCCAGAGGGTCGTCCGCGAGCATCCCGACGATCGCGGGCAGGTCGTCGGCGACAGCACTCCGTATCTCAAGATCTCCCATGTCCGTAGCCTATGCGGGGGCCGGAACGTCAGGGATGGGCTCGACGCCTCAGCCGGCCGCCACCGTGAGCGGGGCGAACCGCCGGGTCCAGTCGCCCGGCAGTTCCCCGATCCCGTAGGTCATGACGGTGTTGAAGAAGACGGACTCCAGGCCCCGTGCCTTCACCCACGCCAGCAACTCCTCGTGCCGCACGTCGATGTCGGTCCGCAGCGGCCGGTCGGTGTGGGCGGCGAGGGAGGACAGGAGGGCCTTCGCGGTCTCCGTGTCGCGGGCGATCAGCGGACCCACGACGTGGGTGGTCATGTTGGGCCAGGCCGCCGCGTAACCGACGATCCGGCCGCTGTCCTCGGCGACCCGCAACTGGTCGGCGAAGGCGGGCAGCCGGGTGATCACATGCGTGCGATCGGAGCCGAACACCTCCTCGTCGAGCCGGAGAATCCTCGGCAGATCCTCGGCCGTGGCTGCACGGGTGCCGATGACCGGTGTCGAGGCGTCCGGGGTGAAGGGTCCGCACACCATCTCGGCCCGGCCCGTGGCCTTGAAGCCCAGTTCCTCGTACAGCGGGCGGCCGACCGGTGTCGCGTGCAGGGTCAGCGGGGTCGTACCCATCGCGGAGACGACATGCCGCATGAGGCGGCGGCCGATGCCCTGCCGGGCATGCCGCTCGGCGACCAGCACCATACCGATGGCTCCGAGGTCGGGGCGGTCGTACGGACCGTACGAAGTGACGACGCAGGCGGCGACCAGACCCCCGTCAGGGTCGTCGATGCCATACCCCTTGCCGGCGGAGAGCAGGAGAACCCACTTGTGCTCCTCGCGCGGCCACCCCCGGTCCTCGGACAGGTCGGCGCAGGCGGTGAGATCGCGGTGCGTCAGACGGCGGATGGGCAGAGCGGCTGGGGAAGGAGTCGGCACGCAGGTCAGGCTGTCCGACGGACACCTCTGACGTCCACCTGTTTCTCAGGAGACGCACGCGCTTTTGGCCATGCCATGGTCAACTGCACAGCGCTTGGACCACGGAATGGTGTTTCACGTGAAACGAGCGGCTGTTTCACGTGAAACCGTGCTGCGCCATGAAGGAGGTGCATCATCACCAGATACTGACGGCGTGCCCGTTAGCCTCGGCTCATGGCGAGACTTCATCTCTTCGATCTCGACGGCACTCTGCTGCACGGCACCTCCGCACCGCGGGAGATCTCCCGTCAACTCGGTCTGGAGGCCGAGGCGGTGGCTCTGGATCTCGCTGCCGCCACCGGGCGGATCGAGCCGCCGGAGTATGCGGTCCGGGTGCATGCGCTGTGGGCGAGCCTCACCGAGGAACATGTCACGGCGGCGTTCGAGGCGGCTCCATGGCTGGATCGCATCCGAGATGTCTGGGCGGATCTCAGGAGCAGAGGGGAGTACTGCGCTGTCGTCTCGCTCTCGCCCTCTTTCTTTGTGGAAAAACTCACGGCCTGGGGTGCGCACGCGGCCCATGGCTCCCGTTTCCCGGCGCTGCCTTTCGTCGAGCCCGTGGATCCGGCGGGGGTCCTCAGCGCCGCCGCGAAGGTGGTGATCGCCGATCGGCTGTGCGCAGAGTTCGGAGTGACGCGGGAGGACTGTGTCGCCTACGGCGACTCGCTCTCCGACAAAGACCTGTTCGGAGCCGTCTCCGTCTCCGTGGCAGTCAATGCGGACCATCATCTGACGAGCCTCGCCACACATTCCTACACGGGGAGGGATCTATGGGATGCCTATGAATTGGCGCTCCACGTCCGGTAGTTGAGGGACTCGACGGTTCACGTCCCAGGTCCCTCCCGGAGGGAGGGAAGGGGGGACTTGTGCCGTCGACGGCGGCCGGTATGGTCGACTCCGGTTCGCTTTCGGGACATGGACGCGCTGGATCCGGCGCATACATTCCCCGCGAACCGAGAAGGAGCAACGCAGCTTGACGGGGACGGAGAGAACGAGGAACCGCACTCTCGCCTCATGCGTTCGTGCAGAGCGGTACAAGGGGGAGGGCCGCGGCCGTCCCGGGCGCGGAACCGAACGGAAAAGCAATCCGTCTGCGGGGGAAGCAGGCACCTTCCGATCCAGGAAGTGCGCAGACCGACCGAAAGATGTTCGAGGCGAGGCACACCATGGACGCTCCGACCACCAAGTCGGCCGACAACGGCACGTCCGGCGGCGGGGACGGATGGTTCACGCCGCGCAAGCAGCCGGAGTCGGCTGCCGGGGGCGAGCAGGGCGCGTCGGACGGCCGTCGGCTGGCCGCTCTGCGCCCGGTGGGCCGCGGCACTTCCACAGCCGAGGGTGATCGTCCCCAGGGCGGGAGCGGGGACTCGGGGCATCGAATAGACACCGGCCCTCCGGGCCCGAATCCCGGCCCGGAAGCGTCGACCACCCCCGCGTCGACCACCCCCGCGTCGACCCCGCCCGGGGCGACCGCCCCGGTGTCCGCGCACCACCCGGCACGGGACGAGCCCAGGCCCCCCGCCGAGCGCCTGATGTCCTTCCAGGATCAAGCACCTGTCCCGGTGCAGGCCGGGGCCCGCAGAGAAGCACCCGAGCGGCCCGCGTCGGCCGATCCTCGCCGTTCCGCCCCGCAGCCCGCGCCCGCCGCGCCCCCCGCCTCCTACCCGGCTCCCGATGCCCCGCTCGCCGACCCCCAGGTCTCCACTCAGCGGTCCGTCCCGGACGCCTCGCCGGACGCCGTCCTCGTCCGCCGGACCATGACCGAGGTGGCCCCCGTGGCCGACAAGGTCACCTCGTACTTCTACGCACTGCTTTTCGTCCGTCACCCCGACCTGCGCCCGCTCTTCCCGCCCGCGATGGACGCCCAGCGCGACCGGCTGCTCAAGGCACTGCTGATCGCTGCCGAGCACATCGACAACACTCCGGTTCTCGTCGACTACTTGCAGAACCTCGGCCGTGGCCACCGCAAGTACGGCACCCGGGCCGAGCACTACCCGGCCGTCGGGGAGTGCCTGATCGGTGCGCTGAGCAAGTACGCCGGCGCCGTGTGGGGGGACGAGACGGAGGCCGCCTGGGTCCGCACCTACACGACGATCTCGCAGGTCATGATCGACGCGGCGGCCGCGGACGAACTCCGGGCGCCGGCCTGGTGGCACGCGGAGATCGTCTCCCACGAGCTGAGAACGCCGGACATCGCCGTAGTCACCGTCCGACCGGACCAGCCCTACCCCTTCCTCGCCGGACAGTACGCGAGCCTCGAGACACCGTGGTGGCCGCGGATCTGGCGGCACTACTCGTTCGCTTCCGCGCCCCGCTCCGACGGACTGCTGACGTTCCACGTGAAGGCCATCCCCGCGGGCTGGGTCTCCAACGCCCTGGTGCACCGCGCCCGGCCCGGTGACGTCGTACGTCTCGGACCGCCGGCCGGCTCGATGACCGTCGACCACACCAGGGCCAGCGGACTGCTCTGCGTGGGCGGCGGCACCGGCATCGCTCCCATCAAGGCACTGGTCGAGGATGTCGCCGAGCATGGCACGCGCCGCCCGGTCGAGGTCTTCTACGGCGCCCGCACCGATCACGACCTCTATGACATCGACACGATGCTCAGGCTCCAGCAGTCCCACCACTGGCTGGAGATCCGCCCGGTGGTCGACCGGCACGGTCTGCTGCAACTGCCGGACGCGATACGCACCTTCGGGCCCTGGCCCGGGTACGACGCCTACGTCTCCGGTCCGCCCGGCATGATCAGCAGCGGAGTGGACGCCCTACGCGGCGCCGGCTTTCCCCTGGAGCGCATACGGCACGACTCGGTCGAGGAACTCGTCGCTGCCGGAGACTGACCGGGCGCCCCGTCGGTCACACCGCGGGGGAGCCGCAGCGCAGGTACCTCAGCCGAGGTCCGGGGCGTGCATGGCCCGGACACCCTCGATGTTGCCGTCGAGGTAGTGCCGCAGCGACAGCGGTACGAGGTGGACGGAGGCGATCCCCACCCGGGTGAACGGAACCCGGACGATCTCGTACTCGCCGGCGGGCTCGTCGACCTCGGGACCGTGCCGCTGGGCCGGGTCCATGGATTCCAGCCGGCAGACGAAGAAGTGCTGCACCTTCACGCCGGTCGCGCCGCCGTCGTCGCCGATGTGCTCGACGGTGTCGACGAAGCAGGGAACCACGTCGGTGATCTTCGCGCCGAGCTCCTCGTGCACCTCGCGGTGCAGGGCATCGACGACGGTCGTGTCATCCGGCTCGACGCCACCACCGGGCGTGACCCAGTAGGGGTCCACGCCGGGCTTGGTGCGCTTGATCAGGATCAGGTCATCGCCGTCCAGCAGGACGGCACGGGCGGTGCGCTTGACCACGGGTCGGACGGTCATGGGAGAAATGTGGCCCCGCATGTTCCACGTGAAACATCGCGAAACGTGACGGACCGACTGCATCCCGTAATACCCGGGAAATGGCCTCCCCGACCCCGCTCAGCACCACTCCCCAGCGGCCTCGAGCAGCCACTCGTGGGCCCGCGCGACCTGCGGCATCGCCAGGGTGCCGGTCCGCGCCACCAGGACGTACGTCCGCAGCGGAGGCACGGCGGGCTCGTACGGTGCGACGACATCACCGCGCTCCAGAGCGGAGACGCAGAGATAGCGGGGCAGGACCGCGAGGCCGGCGCCCGCCACCGTGCAGGCGAGGACCGCGCGCAGGTCGGGGACGATGACCGTGCCGGAGGCGGCGGGGCGGGAGTCGAAGACGGAGGCCCAGTAGCGGGAGACGAGCGGCAGCGACTCGTGCACCTCGACGACAGGGAGGTTCTCCAGCGCCGAGGCTCCCTTGTGCCGCAGCTTTCCGGTGTCGATCCGCTCCGCCCACTGCGGGGCGGCGACCAGGACGTGCTCCTCGTCGCACAGCGGGGTGGCCGTGAGCAGGGCGCCGCGGGGCCGGGCCGTGCTGATGGCGAGGTCGTGGTGGCCGGCCGCCAGCCCCTCCAGAACCTCTTCGGCGTTGCCGAAGGAGACGCGCAGGGCGAGTCCCTGCCCGTCGTCGCCGGTCAGCCCGGTGAGGGCGGGCAAGGCCCGCTCGGCGGTGAACTCAGGCGGACCGGCGAGATGCAGGGATCGTAAGGAGGACTCGTCGTCGAGACCGGTCTCGGTGATCTCGACCAGGGCGTCGAGATGGGGAGCGGCCTTGTGGGCGAGTTCGTCGCCCATCGTCGTCGGGGTCACTCCGCGGGCCTGGCGCAGGAACAGGGGATGCCCCAGCTGCCGTTCCAGTGTGCGGATCTGGGAGGTGACGGCCGGCTGCGAGAGACCCAGCAGAGCGGCGGCGCGGGTGAACGAACCAGCCCGGTGCACGGTCACGAAGGTGCGCAGCAAGGCCAGATCCATGGAGGGTTCTTCCCCTTTCCTGCCGTTCTCCCGGCTCGGGGGCGGGCTCTGCTCCCGGGGCGGAGGCAGGCCCAACTATAAATATGTCGATAGGCCCCTGTCGTTACCGTGATTGGACACTGACACAGAGTCAACTAGCCTGGTTCGCGCGGTTCTTCACGCAGGGAACCGAGGACGGTCCGAGCCACGAGGGGGGAGGCTCGGACCGTCCGCCGTGTGGAGCGGAAGGCCGTCCGGACGTGCGTGAACCGGTCATGCCGCCGACTCCCCCAGGGCACGCAGCACATCCGCCACCAGATCATCGGGATCCTCGGCGCCGACGGAGAGGCGCACGAAGCCCTCCGGTACCGCGTCGCCGCCCCAGCGCCCCCGCCGTTCGGCGGTGGAACGCACCCCGCCGAAGCTCGTCGCGTCGTCCACGAGTCGCAGTGCTTCCAGAAACCGTTCGGCACGCGCGCGCGTGGGCAGCGTGAACGAGACCACGCATCCGAAGCGCCGCATCTGCCGCGCGGCGACCTTGTGGGACGGGTCGTCGGGCAGGCCCGGGTAGCGCAGCCCGGTCACCTCCGGCCGCCCCCGCAGTGCCTCGGCCACCGCCTGCGCAGTGGCCGCCTGCCGGTCGACACGCAGCTGCAGCGTGGCGATCGACCGGTGCGCGAGCCAGGCCTCCATCGGCCCGGGAATCGCCCCTACGATCTTGCGCCACCGCCGTACGGCCGTCATGGGCTCGCCGGCCCGGCCGGTGACATAGCCGAGGAGGACGTCTCCGTGGCCGGTGAGCTGCTTGGTGCCGCTGGCCACCGAGAAGTCGGCGCCGAGCTCCAGCGGACGCTGCCCGAGCGGGGTCGCGAGCGTGTTGTCGACGGCCACGAGCGCACCACGCGCGTGTGCCGCCTCGACGAGCCGCCGGATGTCGCACACGTCGAGCCCGGGGTTCGACGGCGACTCGATCCACAGCAGCCGGGCGCCGTCCAGGACGCCGAGCTGGGCGTCGTCACCGGTGGGCGCGGTGCGCACCTCGATGCCGTACCCCTCCAACTGCGCCCGCACCAGGGGCAGCGCCTGGTAGCCGTCGGCGGGCAGGACGACCGTGTCCCCGGCGCGCAGCTGGGAGAAGAGGACCGACGAGATCGCGGCCATGCCGGAGGCGAAGGCGAGTGTCTCGACGCCGTCCTGCCCCGGCGCCTCCAGTTCGCCGATGGCGCGTTCCAGATGCGTCCAGGTCGGGTTCTCGTCACGGCCGTAGGCGTAGGGGCCCGTGGGCTCGCCCGGCAGGTGGAAGTGCGCGGCGAACACCGGTCCGGGGAGGGTCGGTTCGTGCTTCACCGGCTCGGGCAGTCCGGCCCGCACCGCGCGCGTGCCCTCACCGGAGTCCGGGAACGGGGTTCCGGCGGTCGGGGAGTCACTCATGGCGCCCGTCCTTCCAGGTCCTCGCTCACGGCGTCCAGCAGACCGCTGCTCGCCGCCTCCACCATCTCGAGGCACTCCTCGAAGCCGCCGCGGCCTCCGTAATAGGGGTCGGGAACGTCGAGGTCGTCGCCGGCCCCGGGATCGTAGGAGCGCAGCAGGCGTACCTTCCGGACGTCCTCCTCGGTGCGCGCCAGCCGGCGCAGGGCCTTGAGGTGGCCGGTGTCCAGCGCGATCACCAGGTCGAGGCGGGCGAACCAGGACGGCTCGAACACCCGGGCCGTGTGGTCGAGGGCGTAACCGTTCTCCTCCAGGACGCCGAGAGTGCGCGGGTCGGCACCCTCGCCCTCGTGCCAGTCCCCGGTGCCGGCGCTGTCGACCTCGACCAGACCCTCGAGCCCGGCGTCCGCCACGCGCGCGCGGAAGACCGATTCGGCCATCGGCGAGCGGCAGATGTTGCCCGTGCAGACGAAGCAGACGCGATAGGTCATCGCGAGCTCAGTCCTCGTCGGGCAGGACGACGTTGAGCGCCCAGGAGACGACGGAGATGATCAGGCCGCCGAGGACCGCGGTCCAGAAGCCCTCGACGTGGAAGCTCACGTCGAGCTTGTCGGCCAGCCACGAGGTCAGCAGCAGCATCAGGGCGTTGACCACCAGGGTGATCAGGCCGAGCGTCAGGATGAACAAGGGGAAGGTGAGTACCTTGACGATCGGTTTGACCAGGAAGTTCACCAGGCCGAAGAGCAGGGCGACCACTATCAGAGTGCCGATCTTCTTGCCCGTGCCGTCACCGGTCAGAGTGATCTTGTCGAGCAGCCAGACGGCGACCGCCAGGGCACCCGCGTTGGCGATCGTCTTGACTACGAAATTCTTCATGTGTCTGATCGTGGCAGAGAGATCGGCAACGAGAACAGGGCGAGGGCGGACGAACACGATGAAGGCATTCCGGCTGGACGAACTGGAGGCGGAGCGAGCCGCCAACGACGGCGCTTACCTGCAGTTTCTACGAGAGCGGAACATGTCCGTCGGCCTGTACGCGCTCGACGCCGGAGAACATGATCCACAGAATCCGCACAACCAGGACGAGGTGTACTTCGTCGCGAGCGGGCGCGCCTCCATCACCGTCGGCCTGGAGACCACCCAGGTCGCGCGCGGCAGCGTGGTGTACGTCCCTGCCGGAGTCGCCCACAAGTTCCATCACATCAGCGAGGATCTGAGGGTCCTGGTGGTGTTCTCTCCGCCCGAGGCGTGACCCGCAGCCCCGGGATCCCTAGGGGATGGATCAGGGGAGGACAAGGGACGCGAGGCCCCCGCCGGTACCCCTCACGGATCTAGCATCGACGGCAGGACACAGGAAGCATCCGGACTCGACAGGAGTTCCGGACGACGAGGACAAGGACAAAGGCGATGCGAGAGATCTTCGCGGGACTGCCGTGGTGGGTGAAGTGGGTGGCGGTGCCGGTCATCGCCCTGGTCGTGTTCGGCGGCCTGATAGCCAACGTCGTCGGCTTCGTGGTCTATCTGCTGTTCAAGCTGCTGATCTTCGTGGCCCTGGTCGGCGGACTGATCTACGTCGTGCGGAAGTTCATGGCGGGTTCCTCCTCGCGCGGCGACTGGTGAACGGCGCGGGAGGCGGCGGGCGGTAACAGGAATCGCCTGTTCGCTCGGCCGGGGGAAGTTTCCCGGAGGACCCGTTCGCCGGCGGTGGCGGACGGTTAAAGTCCGGAACTCGACGCGGGGACGACCCCCGCGAGCGGCGTACCCCCTCCCGTGTCCCCCGCACGGGGCCGCCCTCTCGCGCTTCGGGAGTGACCCCCTTGGCCCTGGTTGACACCGCATCCGCGGAACCGCAGGCACCCCTCGCCCGGCCCCGTTCCTCCGCGCCCCCGCTCCAGCGTCCGCCCGGCGCGGCGCTCCCCGAACAGCCTCGCTCCACACCGGCGCGGCAGCCGCACCCTGCCGCGACCCTCATCGGCTCCGTCCAGCGCGCCATGCGGCTGCTGGAGTCCGTCGCCGAGCACGAGTCCGGAGCACCGGCCAAGCAACTCGCCCGTGAGACGGGCCTCGCCCTCCCCACGGCCTACCACCTCCTGCGCACCCTGGTGCACGAGGGCTATCTGCGCCGGGACAAGGGCCTCTTCTTCCTCGGCGAGGCAGCCGAGCGACTGGGCAGCAGCGGAGCGGCGCAGAAACGTCGCAGCACAGTCGCCGACACCCTCGCCCACTGGCGCGATTCGATCGGTGTCCCCGTGTACTACGCCCGGTACCGCGACGGCGAGATCGAGATCATGTGCGTCTCCGACACCCCGGACAACCCCGCGGTGGAGGAGTGGGCCGACTTCCGCGAGACCGGGCACGCGCACGCCATCGGCCAGTGCCTGCTGTCCCAACTCGACGAGGCCACTCGCCGAGACCACCTGGACCGCTATCCCGTGCAGTCGATCACCCCGTACACGGTGCGCGACGACCACACCCTCCTGCGGCGCCTGGAAAGGATGCGACGCATGGAACCGGTCGTGGAGAGGCAGGAATACGCACTGGGCACGGTGTGCGCCGCGGTCCCGATCACGGTGGGCACCACCGTGGCGACCATGGCCATCTCCCTGCCCGGCCATCAGGCCGGCCGGCTGCTCCCGGCCGCACGGCAGTTGCAGAGCGAAGTGGGGCGGAAGCTGGGATCGATCGCGATCTCTATCAGTATCTGAAAACTTACTCCTTGTGATCTGTCGTACACGTTCAGCAAGATGCCTCCAGTGTCAGGGGTTGATTACCGGCCATTCCACGGCAAATGACGGGGTAACGCGATGCGCGAGTCCGTGCAGGCAGTACAGGCAGAGGTCATGATGAACTTCCTCGTCTCCGAGGAGCTCTCGTTCCGCATCCCGGTGGAACTGGGCTATGAGTCACGCGACCCCTATGCCGTACGGCTCACCTTCCATCTGCCCGGCGACGCCCCGGTGACCTGGGCCTTCGGGCGTGAGCTGCTCATCGACGGGGTGGGCCGGCCGTGCGGGGAGGGGGACGTACGGGTCGCGCCCCTCGACCCCGATGCGCTCGGCGAGGTTCTGATCCGGCTTCAGGTGGGCGGTGACCAGGCGCTGTTCCGGTCCTCCACGGCTCCCCTGGTGGCTTTCCTGGACCGCACCGACAAACTGGTCCCCCTCGGCCAGGAGGGGGCGCTCGCCGACTTCGACGCCCACCTCGACGAGGCACTGGACCGGATCCTCGCGGAGGAGCAGAGCGCCGGGTGAGCCAGGACGGCGGAACGCTTCGCCATCGGGGTGGGGGGCTGAAGTAACGCTTCTTCTGATGATCGGCGGACCTGGGCCGGGGCGTGGGCGTGCGGGTGCCCGGCAGGCAGGTGGCCCGGCCGCCGGGGCAGCCGGGACGCTCAGCGCTTGCGGCGCTTGCCCCGGCCGCCCCGCGACTGGGCCTGGCCCGCGGGCACAGCTCCGGCCAGGGCGCCCTCCGGCACCGGCATGGCCGCCTGTACCCGTTCCGGACGGTCGGCGGCGACCACGAGGGCCGCCAGGGCCGTGGTGACCGGCACGGAAGCCACGAGCCCGATCGATCCCACCAGCGTGCGCACGATCTCCTCGGCGACCAGCTCACTGTTGGCGACCGTGCCGACGCTGCTCTGCGCGATCGAGAAGAGCAGCAGCAGTGGCAGCGCGGCACCCGCGTAGGCGAGGACCAGCGTGTTCACGACGGACGCGATGTGGTCGCGGCCGATACGGATACCGGCCCGGTACAGCCCGCGCCGGCCCATGGCCGGATTGGCCTCGTGCAACTCCCAGACCGCGGACGTCTGGGTGACCGTCACGTCGTCGAGGACACCGAGCGAGCCGATGATGATGCCGGCGAGCAGCAGACCGCTCATGTCGATCGACGGGTACAGGCTGTGGATCAGGCCGGTGCTGTCGTCCGTGTTGCCGGTGAGCGCGGCCCAGTCGACGAACCACGAGCCCAGGAAGCCGATCAGCAGCAGCGAGATGAGTGTGCCGAGCACCGCGACGGAGGTGCGGGCCGAGAGGCCGTGGCACAGATACAGGGCGATCAGCATGATGGCGCTCGACCCGACCACGGCCACGAGCAGCGGGTTGGAGCCCTGCAGGATCGCCGGCAGGATGAAGAAGTTCAGGATGAGGAAGCTGGCGGCGAGCGCCACCAGTGCCATGACGCCACGCAGCCGTCCGACGACCACGACGGCGACCGCGAAGATGAGGGCCAGGACGGTCATCGGGACACGGCGGTTCACGTCGGTCACCGAGTACTGGAGATCCTTCGGCGCCGAGGGCTCGTAGGCGACCACGACCTTCTCGCCCTCGTGCAACTGCCGTGACTGGTCGGGCTGGACGATCTCGGTGAACGTGCGGCCCTTGTCGTCACCGGTGTCCACGCGGATCGTTGCCCGCTTGCAGGTGCCGTTCGCCTGCTGCTCGGCGGAGGATCCGCCGGCCGTGGCGGTGCCGCCGGTGGAGGTGCCACCGGAGGCGTTCACCGACTTGCAGCTCACGCTCACGACTTTGCTGACCGTGGCCTGCTGGGTCTGCCGGTCGAAGCCGACGCCGGTGCGCTGGTGCGCCGGGGCACCGCCCGGCCACAGCACCACGAGCCCCGCCAGCACCGCCGCGGCGAACGGGATGAGGATGACCGCGATGACCTTGCGCAGATGCTTGGAGACGGGGGCGGCGGGGCCGTGGCTGTGGCTGTGCCCGTGCCCGTGCGCCTGGTGGTCGCCGTGCGCCTGCCGACCGTCCCGCCCCTCACCGGAGCCAGGGCCGTGCGCATGGCCGTGCTCACCCTCATGCCCGCCGCCGTGCCCGCCACCGAAGTCGCGGTTGCCGTTGGGGCCTTGAGCGGGGCTGGGCCGGGGTGGGTAGCCAGGACCGTTCACCGGGTCGTTCCCCGGCCTGCTCCCGGGACCGTTGCCGACGCCCGGCCTCTGGGGCGGCTCGGGCGGCGGGAAGGAGGGATGGGGTGTCGTGGTCACCGCCCGATCATCGCAAGAACGACAGGGGCCCTCTGTTCACCGCGCCCGAATTGACGCTAGCGTGGAGTCACCTTTGCACACGCGGGAGCTCGGAGCACCGGGCTGAGAGGGCGCTGACCTACGTCTTTGCGCTGTTTCACGTGGAACGTCATCACTGTCGAGTGATGTTTCACATGAAACAACGGCAGGCGGTAGCCGCTGCGTCGACCGCTGAACCTGTTACCGGGTAATGCCGGCGTAGGGAGATAGGTCTCATGACCAACAAGGACGCACGCACGCCTGCCTCCATTCAGGACGAAAAGTCCCGAGAGGCCGGGAAGTCCGTCGGCTGGCACAAGGGGTATGTCGAGGGCACCCGCCCCGACCTGCGGGTGCCGGTCCGCCAGGTGCACCTCACCAACGGTCGGTCGGTCACGCTGTACGACACCTCCGGCCCGTACACCGATCCGCTCGTCGACACCGACGTCCGCAGGGGCCTGGAGCCGTTGCGCGAGAACTGGATCATCGCCCGCGGCGACACCGAGGAGTACACGGGCCGCCCCGTCCGCCCCGAGGACGACGGCATCAAGCACACCTCGCCCCGCGGAGGTCTGCGCAACCTCGACGCCGTGTTCCCGGGACGGCCGCGGCTGCCGCGCCGGAGCCGGGACGGTGAGGCGGTCACTCAGCTCGCGTATGCGCGTCGCGGGGAGATCACCCCCGAGATGGAGTTCGTGGCCCTCCGGGAGAACATTTCGCCAGAAGTGGTGCGCGAGGAGATCGCGGCGGGCCGAGCGGTGCTGCCGGCCAACGTCAACCACCCGGAGAGCGAGCCGATGATCATCGGCAAGCGGTTCCTGGTGAAGGTCAACGCCAACATCGGCAACTCCGCGGTGACGTCCTCCATCGAGGAAGAGGTCGAGAAGATGACCTGGGCGACCCGTTGGGGCGCCGACACGGTCATGGACCTGTCCACCGGCCGCAACATCCACACGACCCGTGAGTGGGTGCTGCGCAACTCCCCCGTCCCCATCGGCACGGTGCCGCTCTACCAGGCGCTGGAGAAGGTCGACGGCAAGGCAGAGGAACTGACCTGGGAGATCTACAAGGACACCGTCGTCGAGCAGGCCGAGCAGGGCGTGGACTACATGACGGTCCACGCGGGCGTACGCCTCCCGTTCGTGCCGCTGACGGCGAACCGCAAGACCGGCATCGTCTCGCGCGGCGGCTCGATCATGGCCGCCTGGTGCCTCGCGCACCACAAGGAGTCCTTCCTGTACGAGAACTTCGAGGAGCTCTGCGAGATCCTCGCCGCCTACGACGTCACGTACTCGCTGGGCGACGGCCTGCGGCCGGGTTCGATCGCCGACGCCAACGACGAGGCGCAGTTCGCGGAGTTGCGCACACTCGGGGAACTCAACACGATCGCCAAGCGTTTCAACGTACAGACCATGATCGAGGGCCCGGGCCATGTCCCGATGCACAAGATCAAGGAGAACATCGACCTTCAGCAGGAGATCTGCGATGAAGCTCCGTTCTATACGCTCGGCCCGCTGACGACGGACGTCGCACCGGCCTACGACCACATCACCTCCGGTATCGGCGCCGCGATGATCGCCTGGTGGGGCACGGCGATGCTCTGTTACGTCACACCCAAGGAGCACCTGGGCCTCCCCGACCGCGACGACGTCAAGACGGGCGTCATCACCTACAAGATCGCAGCCCACGCGGCCGATCTCGCCAAGGGGCACCCCGGCGCGCAGGAATGGGACGACGCGCTGTCCGACGCCCGCTTCGAGTTCCGCTGGGAGGACCAGTTCAACCTGGCCCTCGACCCGGACACGGCACGGGAGTTCCATGACGAGACCCTCCCGGCGGAGCCGGCCAAGACGGCCCACTTCTGCTCGATGTGCGGGCCGAAGTTCTGCAGCATGAAGATCAGCCGAAGCATCACAGAGCGGTTCGGCGACAAGGCCGCAGAGGGAGCCTCGCCCGAGGAGATCGCCGAGGGGATGCTCCGGAAATCCAAGGAGTTCGCGGCCGGCGGCAACAGGGTGTACCTGCCGCTCGCGGACTGACACGGCTGGATCGGCTCCGCCGTTCCTTCCGGAACAGGTCGGTCGGCCGTGCGTGTTCTCCGACCGGTTCGGCTTGCGCTCCCCTTGTCCCGGACCGAGGGGTCGGGGATGTCCGGGGGCGCAAGCCGAGGGCCTATTCCGGCTGGTGCTCCGGGCCGCCGAAGTCCGGGCTCGTGTAGTCCGGGCTGCTGAAGCTCGGGCGCGGGCCCGCCGCGGGGCCGTCGTCGGGGCTGGTGAAGCCCGGACGGTCGTAGCCGATCTTCGGAAGCCTGCCGGTGGGGGCCGGCGGGGTCGGTTCGGAGTGCAGCGCGGCCGTGGTGGCCGGGTCGGTGAGGGCCTCCCGCAGGAACGGCAGGAGCCCGCGTTCCAGCAGGGCTTCGCGCCAGGCCTCCTTGGCCCGGGCGACCTCGCTGCTCAGTTCGCCGTACGGTCCGGCCGCCAGGGAAGGGCGGTTGCGCAGGGCGGTGAGCAGCAGTCCGACCGTGGCCACGAGGATCGCGGCGGCGGCGATGGCACCGAAGGCCCATCCGACGTTGAGCATGGCCTGGGCGACCGCCTGCTCGGGTTCGAGCGCCTTGAGCAGGTACCCGACGAGCAGGAAGATCACCGCGGCGGTACCGGCGAGGACGGGGGTGAGCACGGCGGCGACGGCGACGGCGCCCGCCCCGGCGGTCTCGGCGACCTGGGCCGCCTCCCCCATGGTGGTGGCGAGCCCCATCGTTGCCGCGCCCGGCTCGCCCGAGCCGGATTCGTGCACGGACGAGGGGGTGGACGGCGCCGGGTGGCGCAGTTCCTCGCGGACCTTCACATAGTGCTGGTACTCGGTCGCCGCGGCCGCCGTGATGAGTGCGGAGGCGTTGAGCGCCATGGTGCGCAGCTGTTCGGGGTTGAGCCGCTGTCCGACAGCGGCCAGTTCCGGGTGGTGTGGTGCGGAGCGCAGCGCCTCGTCGAGGATCCGCTCGTACTCCTGGCGGTCCTCACTGTGCAGGTGCTGCGGAACGCTGTTCATGTGCATCCCCCGATGCTCCGTAGGGCTTGGGGCTCGCATGCCAACGAGCCGTCGGGCAGAAACGGAGGGGAGCCTGCTACGGATAAGGCGATGGTAGAGCGGCGACGGCATGCGGTGACAGGGGGTTTGCCGAAATTGGCCCCTGGCCTGCGGTGCCGTCGACCGGTCCGAAGAGGGTCACGGCGGCCCCGGTAACGCTCAGCCGTCCAGGGGCAGTTGCTGGACCAGCAGTTTTCCGGCCATGGTCACGCCGCCGTCCATGGCGATGGCCAGCCCGTCGGCGTAGACGTGCGGGCCCTCGACGTGCGGGCCGCCGCTGTCCTCGCCGTCGTCCTCGGAGCCGACTTCGCCCAGCAGGTAGGGAATCGGGCTGTGTCCGTGAACGATGCGGGTGCCGCCGTACGTATCGAGCAGGGAACGGACGGCGTCGGCTCCACCTTCGTCCCGGAAGGAGAAGCGCTTGGTGAACTTGCGGAACAGGTCCCACACCTCGTCCGCGTCGTTGCGCGTGATCGTCTCGCGGACGGTGTCGTTGACCGCCTCGATCGAGTCGCCGTAGTCGAGGTAGGCGGTGGTGTCGGAGTGGACGAGCAGATGACCGTCGACCTCCTCGACGGCGTCGAGACGGGCCATCCACTGCAGATGGTGGTCCTGGAGGCGGTCCATGTCGTGCTTCTGGCCGCCGTTGAGCAGCCAGGCGGCCTGGAAGGTGGCGGTGCCCGCGCCGGAGTTGACGGGGGTGTCGCCGAAGCGCTTGGCGCCGAGCAGGAGCAGCTCGTGGTTGCCCATGAGCGCCTTGCAGTAGCCGCCCGCGGCGGCGGCCTCGGCGGACAGCCGCATCACGAGGTCGATGACGCCGATGCCGTCCGGGCCCCGGTCGGTGAAGTCGCCGAGGAACCACAGCCGGGAGGTGCCGGCGCACCAGTGGCCGGCCGTGTCGATCAGACCCTTCTCCTGCAGCGCGGCCACCAGCTCCTCGAGGTAGCCGTGCACGTCGCCGACGACGAACAGCGGGCCCGGGCCGGTCGTGGGCACCGGAGCGGGGGCGGGCGCCGGGTCGACGGCCACCTGGAGCGTGTCGCCCCGCTGGACGACGGGCAGGTCGCGCTGCGTGGGCGTGTAGCCGTCCGGGTGTTCCAGGGGTTCTTCGAGGGGCGGCGCGGCGTTGCCCGGATGCACGCTGTCGTCGTACGGCCCGGTCTCGTGGACGTACGCGGGCACCCGGAAGTCGCGCAACGTCGCCGTCCGCTCCACCTCGGGTCCCTGACCGGCCCCCTGAGTCATCAGACCCCTCCACCATCGCGCCGCATCTGCACCCTCCGGGCTGCCTGGTCGCAGCCGCCCGTGGATGCCGTGCGCCCATCATAGGAATGCGGATCGGGCCGTGTGACGACCCAGGGGTGGTGAATCGGAGCGAGGCTCCAGTTCGTCGCGGCTTTCGCCCCGATTGGGCCGGGCTTCGGCATCCCTCACTCACCCCGCCCGCACCGCTCGGTCACCCTCATCTCACGCCCGACCGGTTCCACCGACGGGGCGCGGCGGTGGTTTCCGGGGTGGCTTCGGAGCGCCTGGGGGGCGCGCGGTGGGGGCGTGCGGGGGTTTCGCGAGTGGCGGGTGAGACAGTTGCATGAGCGCCGAATGTGACAGCCGGTGAGGAAGCGGCGGGTGTGACGAGGGCCGCAGCCGGGCCCGGGCGTGCTGCGGTCAGGAGGCGGGCAGGCGCCCCCGGCGGAGCGGCCTCGGAGGCGGAGGTCCCCGGAGGGTGGCAGCGGCCCGCGAGGGGCCGTCTCGGAGCCCGGGGAACAGGCCCCGGAGGGCCGCAGCGTCCCCGGGGCCGTACGCCCGTTCTCAGCCCTTCTCCGGCGCCCGAGGAGGGCTCACCGTGGTCCGTGGCGGACGTCGCTGGGACGAGGTACGCACGATCAGCTCGGTCGGTATCACCTGTTCGACCGGCGAATCCGACTCCACACCCTCGATCGCGTCGATGAGCAGCTGGACCACCGCCGTACCGATACGGCGGGGCTTGAGGGAGAGCGTGGTGATGGGCGGCTCGGTGCCGGCGTACCCGGTGGACTCGCTGCAGCACACCAGCAGCAGGTCCTCCGGCACCCGCAGCCCGTAGCGGCGGGCTGCGGCGAGCAGATCGGTGCCGTTGGGGTCGAACAGGCCGTAGACGGCGTCCGGGCGGTCGGGGCGGGCCAGCAGCCGGTCGGCGGCGACGGCGCCCGCGCACGGGTCGTGGGCGGGGTACGCCTCGTACACCGGGTCCTGGCCGACCCGCTCGCACCAGCGCAGATAGGCCGTGGTGGACAGACGGGTGTACGTGTCGGTGGTGGTCCCCGTCAGCAGGCCGATACGGCGGGCGCCAGCGTCGGCCAGATGGTCGAGGATGTCGAGGACGGCGGCCTCGTGGTCGTTGTCGACCCATGCGGTGACCGGCAGCGAGCCGACCGGGCGGCCGTCGGAGACGACCGGTAACCCCTGGCGTACGAGCTCGCCGACGACCGGATCCTGGTCGGACGGATCGATGACGACCGTGCCGTCCAGGGCGACGTTCGACCACACGTCGTGGCGCGAGGTCGCGGGGAGGATGACGAGCGCGTAGCCGCGGGCGAGTGCCGCCGAGGTGGCGGCGCGCGCCATCTCCGCGAAGTACGCGAACTCGGTGAAGGTGAAAGGTTCATCCCCGTACGTCGTCACGGTCAGGCCGATGAGACCCGACTTGCCGGTACGGAGGGTTCGGGCCGCTGCCGACGGGCGATAGCCCAGTCGGTCGGCGACCTCGCGGACATGGCGGCGGGTGGCGTCCGGGAGCCTGCCCTTGCCGTTGAGGGCGTCGGAGACGGTCGTGATGGAGACTCCGGCGGCGGCGGCCACGTCCCTGATGCCCGCCCGGCCCGGCCGGTTGCCTCGGCGTGAGGTTTCCGCGCGGCTCACCTGGTGCTTCCCTGCTGCTGTCATGGCGAGCCGATAGTAGGGCTCATTCGGTGGGGTAGGGCGGACGCATATGCACGCGTTGACAGGCACGTTTCTGCAAGGCAAAAGGGGATCAATTGCCTTAGAAAACAAGTCAGTTGAGCGTTCACATGGCAGGACGTGACCTGTGAGCACGCATGAGCCTGCCAAGGCACCGATGTTTCGAAGAGGTCTCAACTCACCTGCACGAGGGATGCGCGCCACGGCGTGAGCCACCGGCGCGTAGATATATGTATGACACGCCCCCTGACGTGTACGCCTTCGTTGGCCTTCGTCCGCAGACATCACGGAAAGGCACCCGGTCCCGCCGGAGGAGGCTCCGCACCTGTACGCACCCGCGCCGAATCCTCATATGGTGAGCAGTATTGAAGCCGGGAGCCGGTGGTGTCACGAGGAGGACTGCGGTGAGCGAGACGAGCCCCAAGCTGCGCGCCGAGTTGGCGGGGATTCCCACCTACAAGCCGGGCCGGCCCGCCGCGGCCGACGGCCCGGTGGCCTACAAACTCTCCTCCAACGAGAACCCCTACCCGCCGCTCCCCGGCGTGATGGAGGCCGTGACGGCCGCTGCCGCGAATTTCAACCGCTACCCGGACCTGGCGTGCACGGCCCTGGTGGACGAACTCTCCGACTGCTTCGGCGTCCCCGCCTCCCATCTGGCCACCGGCACCGGCTCGGTCGGAGTCGCCCAGCAGCTGGTCCAGTCGACCGCGGGCCGCGGCGACGAGGTGATCTACGCCTGGCGGTCCTTCGAGGCGTACCCGATCATCACCCGGATCAGCGGTGCCACGCCGGTGCAGGTGCCGCTGACCTCGGGTGATGTGCACGATCTGGACGCGATGGCCGATGCGATCACCGACCGGACCCGGCTGATCTTCGTCTGCAACCCCAACAACCCGACCGGCACGGTCGTACGGCGGGCCGAGCTCGAGCGGTTCCTCGACCGGGTGCCGGGCGATGTCCTGGTGGTGCTCGACGAGGCTTACCGCGAGTTCATCCGCGACGCCGAGGTGCCGGACGGCGTCGAGCTGTACCGGAGCCGGCCGAACGTCTGTGTCCTGCGGACGTTCTCGAAGGCGTACGGCCTCGCGGGTCTGCGGGTCGGCTTCGCGATCGCCCATGAGCCGGTGGCGACCGCGCTGCGCAAGACGGCGGTGCCGTTCGGTGTGAGCCAACTCGCACAGGAGGCCGCGATCGCCTCGCTGCGGGCCGAGGACGAGTTGTTCGGCCGGGTCGGTTCCCTCGTGGGCGAGCGGACCAGGGTGGTCGACGGACTGCGCGCCCAGGGCTGGACGGTGCCGGAGTCGCAGGCCAACTTCGTGTGGCTGCGGCTGGGGGAGCGGACGGCGGCGTTCGCGGAGTCCTGTGAGCAGCACGGGGTCGTGATCAGGCCGTTCCCGGGTGAGGGCGTGCGTGTGACGGTCGGCGAGACCGAGGCGAACGACATCTTCCTGAAGGCGGCGGAGGGCTTCCGTAAGGAACTGTGAGCGGTGGCTGCGGCCTCGGGGCGCCTTGGTTTCACGTGGAACCGGGGCGCCCTTCGCGCGCCATGGGCCGACCGGTCCACCCCTCTCAGGGACCCTTGGTCCGCAGTAGGGACCCCCCGCCTCTCCTGCAACGAACAGCTATGCGTCATACTTGCTTGTGAATGTGAACGCTTTCACAAGCGTGTCGCACCTGTGTGTTCCACCAGCCTGTGAGGTAAGGAGCGGCGACGTGGACCTGGCTTTGGCGCCGGAGACCCTGGCGCGCTGGCAGTTCGGCATCACGACCGTCTACCACTTCCTGTTCGTTCCCCTGACGATCTCCCTCGCGGCCCTGACCGCGGGGCTGCAGACCGCCTGGGTGCGCACCGAGAAGGAGAAGTACCTCAGGGCGACCAAGTTCTGGGGCAAGCTCTTCCTGATCAACATCGCGATGGGTGTCGTCACCGGCATCGTGCAGGAATTCCAGTTCGGCATGAACTGGTCCGACTACTCGCGCTTCGTCGGCGACGTCTTCGGCGCCCCGCTGGCCTTCGAGGCCCTGATCGCCTTCTTCTTCGAGTCCACCTTCATCGGGCTGTGGATCTTCGGCTGGGACAAGCTGCCGAAGAAGATCCATCTGGCCTGTATCTGGATGGTCTCGATCGGCACGATCCTGTCGGCCTACTTCATCCTCGCGGCCAACTCGTGGATGCAGCATCCGGTCGGCTACCGGATCAACAAGGAGAAGGGCCGGGCCGAGCTCACCGACTTCTGGGCCGTGCTGACCCAGAACACCGCGCTCGCCCAGGTCTTCCACACCCTGTCGGCGGCCTTCCTCACCGGCGGCGCCTTCATGGTGGGCATCGCCGCCTACCACCTGTTCCGCAAGAAGCACATCACCGCCATGAAGACCTCGCTGCGCCTCGGCCTGGTCACCGTGGTCATCGCCGGCCTGCTCACGGCGATCAGCGGTGACACCCTCGGCAAGGTCATGTTCAAGCAGCAGCCGATGAAGATGGCAGCCGCCGAGGCCCTGTGGGACGGCCAGGACTCCGCGCCGTTCTCGATCTTCGCCTACGGCGACGTGGAGAAGGGCCACAACAGTGTGGCCATCGAGATCCCCGGCCTGCTGTCGTTCCTCGCCAACGACGACTTCACCTCGTACGTCCCCGGCATCAACGACGTCAACAAAGCCGAGCAGGAGAAGTACGGCCCCGGCGACTACCGGCCCAACATCCCCGTCACCTTCTGGGGCTTCCGCTGGATGATCGGCTTCGGCATGGCCTCCTTCGCCATCGGCCTCGCCGGACTCTGGCTCACCCGCAAGAAGTTCATGCTGCCCCAGCACCTGCGGGTCGGCGACGACGAAGTGCCCCACCTGGTCCTGTTCAAGAACAAGGCCCTCAGCCCCAAGCTCTCCAGGCTCTACTGGCTGGTGGCCATCTGGACCCTCGGCTTCCCGCTGATCGCCAACTCCTGGGGCTGGATCTTCACCGAGATGGGCCGCCAGCCCTGGGTCGTCTACGGCGTCCTGCAGACCCGGCACGCGGTCTCCCCCGGCGTCTCCCAGGCCGAGGTCCTCACCTCCATGATCGTCTTCACGGCCCTGTACGCCGTCCTCGCCGTCGTCGAGGTCAAGCTGCTGGTGAAGTACGTGAAGGCAGGCCCGCCCGAGCTCACCGAGGCCGACCTCAACCCGCCCACGAAGATCGGCGGCGACTCCCGTGACGCCGACAAGCCGATGGCCTTCTCGTACTAGGCCGAGGGAGCTGCACAGTCATGGAACTGCACGACGTCTGGTTCGTCCTGATCGCCGTCCTGTGGACCGGCTACTTCTTCCTGGAGGGCTTCGACTTCGGGGTCGGCATCCTCACCAAGCTGCTCGCCCGCGACCGGTCCGAGAAGCGGGTGCTCATCAACACCATCGGGCCAGTCTGGGACGGCAACGAGGTGTGGCTGCTCACGGCGGGCGGCGCGACGTTCGCCGCCTTCCCAGAGTGGTACGCCACGCTCTTCTCCGGCTTCTACCTGCCCCTGCTGCTCATCCTGGTCTGCCTGATCGTCCGGGGCGTCGCCTTCGAGTACCGGGCCAAGCGACCCGAGGAGCACTGGCAGCGCAACTGGGAGACCGCGATCTTCTGGACCTCGCTCCTTCCCGCCTTCCTGTGGGGTGTGGCCTTCGGCAACATCGCGCGAGGCGTGAAGATCGACCGGAACTTCGAGTACGTCGGCAACCTCTGGGACCTGCTCAACCCGTACGCCCTGCTCGGCGGTCTGGTCACCTTGACGCTGTTCACCTTCCACGGTGCGGTGTTCACGGCTCTCAAGACCGTCGGTGAGATCCGGGAGCGCGCGCGGAAGCTGGCCCTTCGGGTCGGTCTGGTCACCGCTGTTCTCGCCCTGGTCTTCCTGCTGTGGACGCAGATCGACAGCGGAGACGCCAAGAGTCTGGTCGCGCTGGTGGTGGCGGTCGCCGCCCTGGTCGCGGCACTCGTGGCCAACCAGGCGGGACGCGAGGGCTGGTCGTTCGCCTTCTCGGGGGTCACCATCGTGGCCGCCGTGGCCATGCTCTTCCTGACGCTCTTTCCGAACGTCATGCCGTCCACGCTCGACGCGGACTGGAGCCTCACGGTGACCAACGCCTCATCGAGCCCCTACACCCTGAAGATCATGACCTGGTGCGCGGCGATCGCCACGCCGCTGGTGATGCTCTACCAGGGGTGGACGTACTGGGTGTTCCGCAAGCGGATCGGTACGCAGCACATCGCCGACGCCGCGCACTGAGTCCGACCGGGGTGTGTTTCACGTGAAACACACCCCACGGGACCGAAGGGCATGTTTCACGTGAAACCAATCGATCCGCGCCTGCTCCGATACGCCCGTGCGACACGCGTCTTCCTGGTGGCGGTCGTCGCGCTGGGCGCCCTCGGGGCCGTGCTCGTCATCGCCCAGGCGATGCTTGTCGCCGAGGTGGTGGTCGGAGCCTTCCAGCACGGCCTGTCCGTGGCCGCACTCCGCACTCCCCTGCTGCTGTTGGTGGCCGTGGCGGTAGGCCGAGCGCTGATCGCCTGGCTCACCGAGCTCTCCGCGCACCGCGCGAGCGCCGCTGTGAAATCGGAGCTGCGGGGGCGGCTGCTGGAGCGTGCTGCCGCCCTGGGGCCCGGCTGGCTCGGCGGGCAGCGCACCGGTTCGCTGGTCGCCCTCGCCACCCGGGGCGTGGACGCCCTCGACGACTACTTCTCCCGCTATCTCCCGCAGCTGGGGCTGGCGGTGGTCGTGCCGTTCGCGGTGCTGGCGCGGATCGTCACCGAGGACTGGGTCTCGGCGGCCATCATCGTCGCCACCCTCCCCCTGATCCCGGTCTTCATGATGCTGATCGGCTGGGCCACGCAGGCGCGGATGGACCGGCAGTGGCGGCTGCTGTCCCGGCTCTCCGGGCACTTCCTGGACGTGGTCGCCGGGCTGCCCACGCTCAAGGTGTTCGGACGGGCCAAGGCGCAGGCCGAGTCGATCCGGCGGATCACCGGTGAGTACCGCCAGGCGACCATGCGGACACTGCGGATCGCCTTCATCTCGTCGTTCGCGCTGGAGTTGCTCTCCACGCTCTCGGTGGCACTGGTCGCCGTGACGATCGGCATGCGGCTCGTGCACGGCGAGATGGATCTGTACATCGGTTTGGTCATCCTCGTGCTCGCGCCCGAGGCGTATCTGCCGCTGCGGCAGGTTGGGGCGCAGTACCACGCGGCCGCGGAGGGGCTGGCGGCCGCGGAGGAGATCTTCGCCGTGCTGGAGACACCGGTTCCGGCGTCGGGTACGGCAGCGGTCCCGACGGGCCGGCTGGCCCTCGAGGGCGTGACGGTCCGCTACCCCGGACGTACGTCCGACGCGGTGTCGGACGTGACCTTCGCCCTCGAACCGGGGGAGACCGTGGCGCTCGTCGGCCCGAGCGGTGTGGGCAAGTCGACGCTGCTGCACACCCTCCTGGGCTTCGTGCGGCCGACCGAGGGCCGGGTGCGGATCGGGGGAGTCGACCTCGCCGACCTCGATCTGGAGCAGTGGCGTTCGCGGATCGCGTGGGTGCCGCAGCGGCCGCATCTTTACGCCGGAACGATCGCCGAGAACGTACGGCTGGCGCGTCCCGACGCCGACGAGGCCGCGGTACGCCGGGCGCTGGCGGACGCGGGGGCGCTGGACTTCGTGGCCGCGCTGCCCGACGGGCTCGGCACCGTTCTGGGCGAGGACGGGTCCGGGCTCTCCGCCGGGCAGCGGCAGCGGCTCGCGCTGGCCCGCGCCTTCCTCGCGGACCGGCCCGTGCTGCTGCTGGACGAGCCGACGGCAGCGCTCGACGGCGAGACCGAGGCGGAGGTCGTGGCGGCCGTACGGCGCCTCGCGGCCGGGCGGACCGTCCTGTTGGTGGTGCACCGGCCGGCGCTGCTGGGGGTGGCGGACCGGGTCGTGCGCCTGGACACGGAAAGCCGGCAGGCGGAACTGGCCGGCTCCGAGGCTCACCGTCCCGTGCACACCGCCCCGCAGGCCGTTCCCGGCCCGTTGGAGGAGGGAGCCGGCACCATCACGACAGCGCCCGGGACCGGGGCCGGCGTCCTCGCCCGGATCCGTGGCATGGCGGGCGCCCGCCGCGGTCGGCTCCTTCTCGCACTGCTGCTCGGCAGTCTCGCCCTCGGCAGCGCCGTAGGGCTGATGGCGACCTCTGGCTGGCTCATCTCACGGGCCTCGCAGCAGCCGCCGGTCCTGTATCTGATGGTGGCCGTCACGGCGACCCGCGCCTTCGGCATCGGGCGGGCTGTGTTCCGGTACGCCGAGCGGCTCGTGTCGCACGACGCCGTGCTGCGGATGCTGGCCGACACCAGGGTCGCCGTCTTCCGGCGCCTGGAGCGGTTGGCGCCCGCGGGGCTGCGCACGACCCGCCGGGGCGACCTTCTGACCCGGCTGGTCGCCGATGTGGACGCCCTGCAGGACTACTGGCTGCGCTGGCTCCTGCCCGCCGCTGCCGGAGCCGTCGTGTCGGCCGGTTCGGTCGCGTTCACGGCATGGCTGCTGCCCGAGGCGGGGGCGGTGCTGGCGGCCGGACTGCTGGCGGCCGGGGTGGGTGTCCCGCTGGTCACCGGTGCGGTGGCACGCCGGGCCGAGCGTCGGCTCGCGCCCGCCCGAGGGGTGCTCGCCACGCGCACGGCGGACCTGCTCACCGGCACCGCCGAGCTGACCGTCGCGGGCGCCCTGCCCGCGCGTACCGCCGAGGTGCGCGCGGCCGACGGCGTGCTCACCCGGATCGCCTCGCGGGCGGCCACCGCCACCGCGCTCGGCGACGGCCTGAGTGCGCTCGTGTCCGGGCTGACCGTCGCGGCCGCCGCGCTCGTGGGGGCCTCGGCGGTCGCCGCCGGGCGGCTGGACGGCGTGACCATGGCGGTGGTCGTCCTGACCCCGCTGGCCGCCTTCGAGGCTGTGCTGGGACTGCCGCTCGCCGTGCAGTACCGCCAGCGGGTGCGCAGGAGCGCGGAACGGGTGTACGAGGTACTGGACTCCCCCGAGCCGGTGCACGAGCCGGAGCGGCCCCGGCAGGCGCCCGCCTCGCCCTTCCCGCTCGTCGTCACGGGGCTCACCGCCCGCCACGCCGGGCAGGAGCGGGACGCGCTGGCCGGCGTCGACCTGACCCTGGTGCGGGGACGCCGGATCGCCGTCGTGGGGCCGTCCGGCTCCGGCAAGACGACGCTCGCGCAGGTACTGCTGCGGTTCCTGGACACGGAGGCGGGCTCTTACACGCTCGGTGGGGTGGACGCCCAGGCCCTGGACGGCGACGGCGTACGGCGGTTCGTCGGACTGTGTGCGCAGGACGCGCACCTCTTCGACAGCTCGGTCCGCGAGAACCTGCTTCTGGCCAGGAAGGGCGCGAGTGAGGACGAACTGCGGGACGCGCTGGGCCGGGCGCGGCTGCTGGACTGGGCGGACGGGCTGCCCGACGGGCTGGACACGCTTGTCGGCGAGCACGGCGCCCGGCTCTCCGGCGGCCAGCGCCAGCGGCTCGCGCTGGCCCGGGCGCTGCTCGCCGACTTCCCCGTGCTGGTGCTCGACGAGCCCGCCGAACATCTCGACCTGCCGACCGCCGACGCGCTCACCGCGGACCTGCTGACGGCCACCGAGGGCCGGACGACCCTGCTCATCACCCACCGGCTGGCGGGGCTCGAGCAGGTGGACGAGGTGCTGGTGCTGGACGCGGGCCGGGTCGTGCAGCGCGGTACGTACCCGGAACTGGTCGCCGTGGAGGGGCCGTTGCGCAGGATGGCCGAGCGGGAGGCGGCTGCGGAGCTGCTGGTGGCGCTCTCGTAGGCCCGGGCGTCCGGCCCGGGGCCGTCGTTGGGCCATCAGGGGCGGGGTGTCCCCCGGCCGTACGACTCCAACAGGACCGGACCGGGTCGGCCGGGTCACGATCGCTGACATGCGCTCACTTCGCCGTCCTTCCAGGCTCGTTGCGGTGCTGCTGTTCTCGGCCGCCGTGCTCGCGGCCCGGCCGACGGCGGCGGACGGGGAGCCCGGCGACGGCCCGGACGCGGGGCTCAGTGCGCAGGTGGAGCGGCTGTACGAGGACGCGTCGGTGGCCACGCAGCGGTACGAGGAGGGCCGGCGGGCGGCTGAGGTGCAGGAGGTGGAGGTCAGGCGGCTGGAGGGACTCCTCGCCCGCGAACGGCGGGAGATCACCGTGCTGCGGGAGGAGCTGGGCAGGATCGCCCGTTCCCAGTACCGCGAGGGGGGCGGGCTGCCGCTCGCCGCGCAGTTGGTGCTGGCGAGCAGTCCGGACGCGCTGATGCGCGGTCAGCATGTGTTCTCCCAGGTGAATCTGGCCGTCGGGAACGCGATCGGCAAGAGCCGCCGGGCCCGGGCGCGGCTGTCCGCCGACGAGGCGAGGGCCACCGCGGCCTGGCAGGCGGTCGAGCGGCGCAGGATCGAGCTCGCCGGCCTGAAGAAGGGCATCGAGGACAAGCTCGAGGAGGCCCGGTGGCAGTTGCAGGGGGAGGCGGACGCGTCGGTGGCCGCCGGGTCCTGCCGTGGGGCCGTGCGCCTCGGCCAGCCGTCGGCGCGGTTCACGGGCGAGTGGGTCACCCCCGTCGAGACGTACACCCTGTCCGCGGGCTTCGGCAGTGGCGGCGACCGCTGGGTGAACCGGCACACCGGTCAGGACTTCGCGGTGCCGATCGGGACGCCCGTGCGGGCGGTCGGCGCGGGGCGCGTGGTGCGCGTGGCCTGCGGGGGCGCCTTCGGTATCCAGGTCGTGATCCGGCACGCCGACGGCTACTGCACCCAGTACGCCCATCTCGCCGCCGTCACCGTCGACCAGGGCGACCGGGTGACGCCCGGCCAGTGGATCGGCCAGTCCGGCACCAGCGGCAATTCCACCGGTCCGCATCTGCACTTCGAGGTGCGGGTCACCCCGGAACTGGGCTCGTCCATCGATCCGGTCCCGTGGCTGGCTTCCCGTGGTGTGCCCGTCGCGTAGAGCGCGCGCAGGGAGTGCACGGGGGACACCCGTGGAACGTGCGGGGAACTACACCCGCTCGGCGATCAGCTGTTCGATGACGACGGCGACCCCGTCCTCGTTGTTGGCGACCGTCTGTCCCGAGGCCGCGGCGATCACGTCCGGGTGCGCGTTGCCCATCGCGTACGACCGTCCCGCCCAGGTCAGCATCTCCACGTCGTTGGGCATGTCGCCGAAGGCGACGACCTCCTCGTGCGAGATACCGCGCTCGGCGCAGCACAGGGCGAGCGTGCTGGCCTTGGAGACGTTCGGGCCGCTGAGCTCCAGCAGGGCGCTGGGGCTGGAGCGGGTGACATTGGCACGGTCGCCCACGGCCAGCCGCGCCAGGGTGAGGAAGGCGTCGGGGTCCATCGTGGGGTGGAAGGCGAGGATCTTCAGCACCGGCTCGTCGACTCCGGGCCCGTCGGGCGCGAGCAGGTGCTCGGCCGGTGACAGGGAGTCGGGGACCTCCAGGTGCATCTTGGGGTAGCCCGGCTCCTGGTGGAAGCCGTATGTCTGCTCCACCGCGTACATCGTGCCGGGCGCCGCCTCGCGGAGCAGCCGTACGGCGTCCAGCGCGTTCTCCCGTTCCAGCGCGCGCACCTTCACGAACCGGTGGGCGCCGGGGCCGCCGTGCAGGTCGACCACGGCGGCGCCGTTGCCGCAGATCGCCAGGCCGTGTCCGTGGACGTGTTCGCTGACGACGTCCATCCAGCGGGCCGGGCGGCCGGTGACGAAGAAGACCTCGATGCCCGCCTCCTCGGCGGCGGCGAGGGCGGCGACCGTGCGGGGGGACACCGACTGGTCGTCGCGCAGCAGAGTGCCGTCCAGATCGGTGGCGATCAGCCGCGGCGGGAGGGGGGCGGCCGGGGTCTCGGGTTGTCGAGTTGCTGAGGTCACCGGGCCATTCTCGCGCATATGCCCGCAAGGCCGTGGGGGAGGCCGCACCTGCGAGGCACTGAGACGCCCCTCACGTCCCTCAGGTTCACCGCTCGTGTCCATCCGTCCTGGCCCTCATCGTCAGCCGAGTTGGGCCGGAGCCTCCATGGCGATCTGCTCGAAGACCTTCTCGTCCGCGGCGAAATCGGACTCCGGGATCGGCCAGTGGACCACCAGGTCGGTGAAGCCGAGCTCCTGATAACGGCCGGCGAAGTCCACGAAGGCGTCCAGGGACGCGAGCGGGCGGCCGCGGTCCGGGGTGAACCCGGTGAGCAGGATCTTGTCCAGCCCGGTCACGTTCCGTCCCTGGGCGGCACAGGCGTCGGCGAGCTTCTCGACCTGACCGCGAATGGCCTGAACCGACTGCTCAGGAGTGCCCCGCTCGTACAGCTTGGGATCGCCCGTGGTCACCCAGGCCTGTCCATGCCGTGCCGCGAGCCGTAGTCCGCGCGGTCCGGTGGCCGCGACGGCGAAGGGCAGCCGGGGACGCTGGACACAGCCGGGAATGTTGCGTGCCTCGTGCGCCGAGTAGTGGTCGCCCTCGTAGGACACGGAGTCCTCGGTGAGCAGCCGGTCGAGCAGCGGCACGAACTCGGCGAACCGGTCGGCCCGCTCGCGCGGGGTCCACGGCTCCTGACCGAGGGCGGTGGCGTCGAAGCCGGTGCCGCCCGCGCCGATGCCGAGGGTCACCCGGCCGCCGGAGATGTCGTCCAGGGAGATCAGTTCCTTGGCGAGGGGCACCGGGTGCCGGAAGTTCGGCGAGGTCACCAGGGTGCCCAGACGCAGGCGCTCGGTGACACCCGCTGCGGCGGTGAGCGTGGGGATCGCGCCGAACCAGGGGCCGTCACGGAAGCTGCGCCAGGACAGATGGTCGTAGGTGTACGCGGTGTGGAAGCCGAGCTGCTCGGCGCGCGTCCAGACCGAGCGACCCCCTTCGTTCCAGCGGAGGTACGGGAGGATCACAGTGCTCAGACGCAGACTCATGTCATCGAGCGTATGCGGCCGAACGCGTTTCACGTGAAACAGTCACCGTACGCGGCCGGCCAGCCACGGACTGAGGGCGAAGGAGATGAACTCCTTGTGCACCCGGTCGCCGGGCAGCGGAACCACCAGGTGGGCGCTCGGCGGGAAACGGCGGGTCTTCACCCATGCATGGCCCTCGTAGAGAGCGCGCAGGAAGGCGGGCACGTCGTCGCGGTCCACGTCGGGACACGCCAGGCCGTCGACGGTGATCAGGGCGTCGTCGTCCGCGTAGAGCCGCACGCTCACGCTGGGCCGGCCGCCCAGCTCGACGTAGGCCTCGTGGGGCAGCGAACCATCCGGGTCGGTCGTGACGCCGATGCCCGCGGTGGTGCGGCGGGAGGTCTGGTCGGCGCCGATGTCATGGGTGACGGAGCATTCGAGACCGTACGCGTCGGCGATCGCCCGGAGCGCGGTGACGGCGGCCTCGGTGGTCGGGAGATGGTCCATACCGTTCATCATGAAGGGTCAGTGGCGTTCCGGAAGCCGCAGATACCGCGGTGGTACCGCCTTGGTCAGCCACACGCCGTTCGCGCTGAGGTGGAAGACGTGGCCGTCGCGGTGCATGGCTCCGGCGTCCACGGAGAGCACGACGGGGCGGCCCCGGCGGCCCCCCACCCGGGTCGCGGTCTCCCGGTCCGCCGAGAGGTGCACGTCGTGCCGGTTCATGGGCCGCAGCCCCTCGGCGCGGATCGCGTCCAGGGAGCGGGCCACGGTCCCGTGGTAGAGGTACGGCGGCGGGGTCGCCGGGGGCAGTCCGAGGTCGACCTCGATGCTGTGGCCCTGGCTGGCGCGGATCCGGGTGCCCTCGATGGCGAAGCGCTTCTTGTCGTTGGCGGCGACGACATGGTCCAGCTCCGCCCGGGCGAAGCGGAACCCTTGTGCGGCGCACGCCGCGATGAGTTCGTCGATCTCGACCCAGCCGGCCTCGTCGAGGGTGAGGCCGATGCGCTCGGGCTGATGGCGCAGGTGTTTCGAGAGGTACTTGGACACCTTCACGGCGCGTCTCTCGTCCATGTTTCTCTCGTCTCTGTGTCTCTCCTTCACCCTCTCAGCATGGCGGGAGAGACACGGGTCACGCATTTTCTTTTGCGCTCGATGTTTGATCCACAACCAACAGCAGTTATCCACAGGCCAGTTGGCGCTTCTGTGGACAACTGGCCGTCGTTACGTGCCCTTTCGTCAAGATCGACTGATCGGGCGGGATTTGGGGAGAGCCGCTCCAAGTCCCCTCACACCGGCGGTTGCAGCCTGGCTACCGCCCTCAACACCTTTGGTGCGAAACGCGACAGGGCGTACGCTCCCCGCGCCTCCGGCGTCACCGGGACGACCGCCTCGTTACGGGCCACGGCGCGCAGGATCGCGTCCGCGACCTTCTCCGGCGGATAGTTGCGCAGCCGGTACACGCGAGCCGCGCGCTCCCGGCGTCGCTTCTCCTCCGCCGTATCGACGCCCACGAAGGTCGCCGTCGAGGTGATGCCGGTGTTCACGAGCCCAGGGCAGACCGCCGTAACCCCGATGCCCCGCCCGGCCAGTTCGGCACGCAGGCACTCGCTCAGCATCAGGACGGCCGCCTTGGAGGTGCTGTAGGCGGGCAGCGCCCTGGACGGCTGAAAGGCCGCCGCCGACGCGGTGTTGACGATGTGGCCGCCCTGGCCGCGCTCGGCCATGCGCCGCCCGAAGAGGCGGCATCCGTGGATCACCCCCCACAGGTTGACGTCCAGGACCCGGCGCCAGTCGTCGGGCGTCGTGTCGAAGAACGAACCGGACAGCCCTGTACCGGCGTTGTTCACCAGCACGTCCAACACCCCGTACTCGGAGTGCACCTTGGCGGCGAGCTTCTCCATCTCCTGTTCGGCGGAGACGTCCACGGTCTCCGCCCAGGCCTCGGGCGCGCCGGTCAGACCGGCCAGCTCCGCGGTGCGGGCCGCGCTCTCCGCGTCCCGGTCGACGGCGATCACGCGTGCCCCGGCCTCGGCGAAGGCGACCGCGGTCGCCCGCCCGATCCCGCTCCCCGCACCCGTGACCAGCACCAACTGCCCGCCGAATCGGTCGGAATACCGTCCCGTGGGCCGGGGTCGCGGCTCACCGCCCGCCTCCACGGACATGATGAACTCCGTGATCCAGGTGCTGAGCAGGTCCGGACGCGTACGCGGAATCCAGTGCTTCGCGGGAAGCGTGCGCCGGGTCAACGCCGGTACCCACCGCTCCAGTTCGTCGTAGAGCCGCTCCGACAGGAACATGTCCCCCAAGGGCGTGACGAGCTGCACCGGCACGTGCGCGTGCGCGTCGGCACGCGGTCGGCGCAGCCGGGTTCGTACGTTGTCCCGGTACAGCCAGGCGCCGTTGGCCGCGTCCGACGGCAGCGACGACGTCGGGTAGTCGTCCACCGGCACCTTCTCGATCCTTCGCAGGATGTCCGGCCAGCGCTTGCCGAGCGGTCCGCGCCAGGCGAGTTCGGGCACCGCGGGCGTGTGCAGCAGATACACGTACCAGGACCTGGCGCCCTGGCCGAGGAGTTGGCCGACCCGGCGCGGAGTGGGCCTGGTGAGCCGCTTGTCGATCCAGTGGCCGAAGTGGTCGAGGGACGGCCCGGACATCGAGGTGAAGGACGCGACGCGGCCCCTGGTGCGCTCTACCGTCACGAACTCCCAGGACTGCACCGAACCCCAGTCGTGTCCCACGAGGTGCACCGGCCGGCCAGGGCTGACCGCGTCCGCGACGGCAAGGAAGTCGTCCGTCAGCTTCTCCAGGGTGAACCCGCCCCGCAGCGGCTTCGGCGCGGTGGACCGGCCGTGGCCCCGGACGTCGTAGAGGACCACGTGGAAGCGGTCGGCCAGCCGGACCGCGACCTCGGACCACACCTCCTTGCTGTCCGGATAGCCGTGCACCAGCACGACCGTGGGCCGCCCGGGATCCCCCAGCTCGGCCACGCACAGCTCGATCCCGCCGGTCCGCACCCGGCGCTCGCGCGCTCCCTCCAGCATGCTCACTGCCCCTCCGCCCCCATGTCCGCCCAGCGACACCGAACCACGCCGAATCTGGCACTTGTTAGAGAAAGCGTCAACAGGGCGGGCCTCAAGCCCCTGGGAGCCAGATCCCGTAACTCTCAGGCAGGGTGTCCCCTACGGACCCGTACATCTGAGGTGTGATGCAAAGACGGCTCTCAGGTCTGACGAACTTCGTGGCGTGCGTCACTAAATTCATAGCCGTGACTGTGATCGCGACCGAAAGCCTGAGCAAGCGGTTCCCCCGGGTGACCGCGCTCGACCGGCTGTCCATGGACATCGGACCCGGTGTGACCGGACTTGTCGGTGCCAACGGCGCCGGCAAGTCCACGCTCATCAAGATCCTGCTGGGTCTCTCGCCCGCCACCGAGGGCAGCGCCGAGGTGCTCGGCCTCGACGTGGCCACCAAGGGCGCCACCATCCGCGAGCGGGTCGGCTACATGCCGGAACACGACTGCCTGCCGCCCGACGTCTCGGCCACCGAGTTCGTCGTGCACATGGCCCGTATGTCCGGCCTGCCGCCCACCGCCGCCCGCGAGCGCACCGCGGACACCCTGCGCCATGTCGGGCTGTACGAGGAGCGCTACCGCCCCATAGGCGGCTACTCCACCGGCATGAAGCAGCGCGTGAAACTCGCCCAGGCGCTGGTGCACGACCCGCAGCTGGTCTTCCTGGACGAGCCGACCAACGGCCTCGACCCGGTCGGCCGCGACGAGATGCTCGGCCTGATCCGCCGCATCCACACCGACTTCGGCATCTCGGTCCTGGTCACCTCCCATCTCCTCGGCGAGCTCGAGCGCACCTGCGACCACGTCGTCGTCATCGACGGCGGCAAGCTTCTGCGTTCCAGCTCCACCACCGACTTCACCCAGACCACCACCACCCTCGCGATCGAGGTCACCGACACCGACACCCACCCGGACGGCACCCGCGCCGTCCGCGAGGCCCTCCAGGCGCGCGGTGTCGACGTGGTGGACTCCGGCGGCGGTCTGCCGGGCGCGGGCCACATCCTGCTGCTCACCGCACAGGGCGACGACACCTACGACGTCGTCCGGGACGTGGTCGCCGACCTCGGCCTCGGCCTGGTCCGTATGGAACAGCGCAGGCACCACATCTCCGAGGTCTTCAAGGACAGCGACGACAACGACCGTGACGAGCAGCGGAAGGAGGCCGTCGGCCATGGCAGTTGAGCACCCGGTCACCGCCCCCTCGGGCGACCAGACCCGCATCCACAACATCGGCTACCGCAGCTACGACGGCCCCCGCCTCGGCCGCGCCTACGCCCGCCGCTCCCTGTACTCGCAGTCGCTGCGCGGCGCCTACGGCCTCGGCCGCTCGGTGAAGTCCAAGGTGCTGCCCATGCTGCTGTTCGTGGTGATGTGCGTGCCCGCGGCCATCATGGTCGCCGTCGCGGTCGCCACGAAGGCCAAGGAACTCCCCCTGGACTACACGCGCTACGCGATCGTCATGCAGGCCGTCATCAGCCTGTACGTCGCCTCGCAGGCTCCCCAGTCCGTCTCCCGCGATCTGCGCTTCAAGACCGTCCCGCTGTACTTCTCGCGGCCCATCGAGACCGCGGACTACGTGCGCGCCAAGTTCGCGGCGCTGGCCTCGGCGCTGTTCATCCTCACCGCCGCCCCTCTGCTCGTGCTCTACGTCGGCGCGTTGCTGGCCAAGCTCGACTTCGCCGACCAGACCGAGGGATTCGGTCAGGGACTCCTCTCCGTGGCACTTCTCTCGCTGTTCTTCGCCGGCCTCGGCCTGGTCATCGCCTCGATCACCCCGCGCCGCGGCTTCGGTATCGCGGCCGTCATCGCCGTCCTGACCATCTCCTACGGCGCGGTCTCCACCCTCCAGGGCATCGCCGACGCCCAGGACAGCGGCGGCGCGATCGCCTGGATCGGCCTGTTCTCGCCGGTCACACTCATCGACGGAGTGCAGTCCGCGTTCCTGGGCGCCAACTCGGCCTTCCCGGGCGGCATAGGGCCCTCCAAGGGCGAAGGAGCGGTGTTCCTCCTGGTCGTCCTCGGACTGACAGCCGCCAGCTACGGCCTCCTGATGCGCCGCTACCGGAAGGTGGGTCTGTGACCACACTCAGCATCGACCACGTCTCCCGCTGGTTCGGCAACGTGGTCGCCGTCAACGACATCACCATGACCATCGGCCCCGGAGTCACCGGCCTGCTCGGCCCCAACGGCGCCGGAAAGTCCACCCTCATCAACATGATGGGCGGCTTCCTGGCCCCTTCCACCGGCACGGTCACCCTCGACGGACAGCAGGTCTGGCGCAACGAGTCGATCTACAAGCACATCGGCATCGTCCCCGAGCGCGAGGCGATGTACGACTTCCTCACCGGCCGTGAATTCGTCGTCGCCAACGCCGAGTTGCACGGACTCGGGGACAAGGCCGCCCAGCGCGCCCTGGCCACGGTCGAGATGGAGTACGCGCAGGACCGGAAGATCTCCACGTACTCCAAGGGCATGCGGCAGCGCGTGAAGATGGCGAGCGCCCTCGTCCACGAGCCGTCGCTGCTCCTGCTGGACGAACCCTTCAACGGCATGGACCCGCGGCAGCGCATGCAGCTGATGGACCTGCTGCGGCGCATGGGCGACGAGGGCCGCACCGTGCTGTTCTCCTCGCACATCCTCGAAGAGGTCGAACAGCTCGCCTGGCACATCGAGGTCGTCGTCGCCGGACGGCACGCGGCCAGCGGCGACTTCCGCAAGATCCGCCGTCTGATGACCGACCGTCCGCACCGCTACCTGGTGCGCTCCAGCGACGACCGCACCCTCGCGGCCGCGCTGATCGCCGACCCGTCGACCTCCGGCATCGAAGTCGACCTGGCGGAGGGCGCCCTGCGCATCCAGGCCGTCGACTTCGGCCGCTTCACCACGCTGCTGCCGAGGGTCGCCAGGGACCACGGCATCCGGCTGCTGGCGGTCTCGCCGTCGGACGAGTCCCTCGAGTCCGTGTTCTCGTACCTGGTCGCGGCGTAGGAGGCCCAAGATGTACGACCCCACCGTCGCCCGGCTCACCTACCGGGCCCTGCTCGGCCGCCGTCGGGCCCTCATCCTGGGCGCCCTGCCCCTGCTGCTGATCGCGATCTCCGCCGTGGTGCGGGGTCTCGCGCACGCCGACGACCAGACGGCCGCCGACCTGCTGGGCGGGCTCGCGCTCGCCACCATGGTGCCGATCATCGGCGTCATCGCGGGCACCGGCGCGATCGGCCCCGAGATCGACGACGGCTCCGTGGTGTACCTGCTGTCCAAGCCGCTGAAGCGGCCCACGATCATCTTCACCAAGCTGATCGTGGCGATAGCCGTCACCATGGTCTTCTCGGCCCTGCCCACGCTGATCGCCGGGTTCATCCTCAACAACAACGGCCAGCAGATCGCCGTCGCCTACACCGTAGCGGCCCTGGTCGCCTCCATCGCCTACGCGGCGCTCTTCCTGCTGCTGGGCACGGTGTCGCGGCACGCGGTGGTCTTCGGCCTCGTCTACGCCCTGATCTGGGAGGCCCTGTTCGGCTCCCTGGTGCCGGGGGCCCGCACCCTCAGCGTCCAGCAGTGGTCGCTGGCCGTCGCCCACAAGGTGGCCGGCGGTGACCTGGTGACGTCGGACGTCGGACTGACGACGGCCACGGTGTTCCTGGTCGCGGTGACCGTCCTGGCCACCTGGTACGCCGGGCAGAAGCTGCGGGCGCTGACGCTCGCGGGCGAGGAGTAGACGAAGGACGGGTGCGGGCCGTCGTGACTTCTTGACGGCGGCTTCACCCCTCCCCGGGCACACTGGGCAAGGCGGATACGGCTGGGAGGACCGGGATGGCGGAGGACATACCGTTGAGCGACGGTCGTGGACGGTCCGGGGACGAGGTCTGGGACGGCCTCGTCCTGGACGAGGACTTCGTGAGGGCCGCCGAGACCTCCGAACCGTCCGCGCGGGCCCGGATGCTGGCCGCGCGGTGGCGGGCGGAGGATCCCGAGCCGCAGCCGTGGCGCTCGGACGAGCCGCCCGCGGGCTGGTTCTTCAGCAAGGCCCGCCGCCGCAGGTGGCGCCGCCGGTAGCAGGCACCGGGGAATCCCTCCCCTACGGCCGTTTTATTCGGTGGCGTCCAACTCGTCCCCCGGGCACAGTGGTTGCCGTACACCACGTGTACAGCACAGACCGGGAGAGGAGCGGGGCGATGTCCATGCACGGCAGTCCGTCCGGCTCCCGACAGGGCAGTCGGCTGTTCGCCTGAGAGCTGCCCGGGGCGGCCGCTTCGAGCACGCGATGTCGCTCTCGCGTGGGCCGCCCACCCGGAGGATTGGCCGAGCGGTAAGGCACTGGCTTGCGCTGTCCTCGATCGACAGCGAGTCAAGGTCGGGTGTGAAAGCCCGCGCACGTTCGATCCGTGCATCCTCCGCGAGACGTTGTCACCGGGACCGCTCCGGTGACCGTCAGCCCAGCAGCCGTTCCACCACCACCGCGATGCCGTCCTCCTCGTTGGACGACGTCACCTCGTCCGCCACGGCCTTCAGCTCCTCGTGGGCGTTGGCCATGGCCACGCTCCGGGATGCCCAGGCGAACATCGGGATGTCGTTGGGCATGTCACCGAAGGCGATCGTGTCGGCGGCCTTGAAGCCCAGCCGACGGGCCGCCAGGGAGAGACCCGTGGCCTTGGTGAGGCCGAGGGGGAGCAGCTCCACGATGCCCTCGCCGGCCATCGCGACGGTGACGAAGCCGCCCGCGGCCCGACGGGCAGCCTCCGCCAGCTCGTCGTCCGAGAGCGCCGGATGCTGTATGTAGATCTTGTTCAGTGGCGCAGCCCAGAGGTCGGACACGTCCGTGAAGGGTGTCGACGGGAGCTTGCCGGTGACCGCGTACCCGGGGCCGATCAGTATCTCGCCGTCCAGGCCGTCCCGGCTCGCCGCCAGGTACAGCGGGCCGACCTCCGCCTCGATCTTCGCGAGGGCCACCCCGGCCAGCCGGCGGTCCAGGGTCACCGACGTCAGCAGGCGGTGCTCGCCGAAGTCGTACACCTGCGCGCCCTGGCCGCAGACCGCGAGGCCCCGGTAGCCGAGGTCGTCGAGGATGTGCCGGGTCCAGGGAGCCGAGCGGCCCGTGACGACGATGTGCGCGGCGCCCGCCGCGGTGGCCGCGTCGAGGGCGTCACGGGTGCGCCGCGAGACCGACTCGTCGGAGCGCAGGAGCGTTCCGTCGAGGTCGGTCGCGATCAGCTGGTACGGGAATCCGCCGGTGGTGGACGCGCTGCTCACTTGGCGGCCGGCTCCAGGACCTCCCGGCCGCCGAGGTACGGGCGCAGCACCTCGGGCACGCGCACGGAACCGTCGGCCTGCTGATGGTTCTCGAGGATCGCCACGATCGTGCGCGGGACGGCGCACAGCGTGCCGTTCAGAGTCGCCAGGGGGCGTACGGTCTTCCCCTCGCGGACCCGGATCGACAGGCGGCGGGACTGGAACTCGGTGCAGTCCGAGGTCGAGGTCAGTTCGCGGTACTTGCCCTGGGTCGGGATCCAGGCCTCGCAGTCGAACTTGCGGGCGGCCGAGGCGCCGAGGTCACCGGTGGCGACGTCGATCACGCGGAACGGCAGCTCCAGCGAGGTCAGCCACTGCTTCTCCCACTCCAGCAGGCGCTGGTGCTCGGCCTGGGAGTCCTCGGGCGCGACGTAGGAGAACATCTCCACCTTGTCGAACTGGTGGACGCGGAAGATGCCCTTGGTGTCCTTGCCGTGCGAGCCGGCCTCGCGGCGGAAGCACGGGGAGAAACCGGCGTAGCGCAGCGGAAGCCGCTCAGCGTCGATGATCTCGTCCATGTGGTACGCGGCGAGCGGGACCTCGGAGGTGCCGACCAGGTAGAGGTCGTCGTTGGCGAGGTGGTAGACGTCCTGGGCCGCCTGTCCGAGGAAGCCGGTGCCCGCCATCGACTGCGGGCGGACCAGGGCCGGGGTGAGCATCGGCGTGAAACCGGCCGCCGTGGCCTGCGCGATCGCCGCGTTGACCAGGGCCAGCTCCAGCAGGGCGCCGACGCCGGTCAGGAAGTAGAAGCGGGAGCCGGAGACCTTGGCGCCGCGCTCGACGTCGATCGCGCCGAGGAGCTGTCCGAGCTCGAGGTGGTCCCTGGGCTCGAAGCCCTCGGCGCCGAAGTCGCGGATCGTGCCGTGCGTCTCCCGCGTGACGAAGTCCTCCTCGCCGCCGACGGGCACGTCGGGGTGGACGAGGTTGCCGAGCCGCAGAAGCAGTTCCTGGGTCTCGGTGTCGGCCGCGTCGCGCTCGGCGTCGGCGGTCTTGACGTCGGCCGCGAGCTGGCCTGCCTTCTTCAGCAGCTCGGCCTTCTCGTCCGCGGAGGCCTTGGGGATCAGCTTGCCGAGCGACTTCTGCTCGGCGCGCAGTTCGTCGAAGCGGACGCCGGACGACCTGCGCCGCTCGTCGGCGGAGAGGAGGGAGTCGACGAGCGCGACGTCCTCTCCACGGGCGCGCTGGGACGCGCGCACACGGTCGGGGTCCTCACGGAGCAGGCGAAGGTCAATCACACGGTCAAGGCTACCGGTGCCGGGTTGCCGCTCACGACTCACTATCCCGAACCGTGTGCCGAACATCCTGAATCATGGCTTACGTTCAGTTATGAGGCAATTGCCGCCTGTGTCAATGAAAGGTGTCTCACTCCCTGGGACGGGGCATGTGACAGGCGTCTCGTTGACTCGATTTCCTTGTGGAGAGCGGGACTTGGGGGGCGAGTTGTCCACAGGGATCCACACCCCGAGTGAGTTATCCACAGGGTGTGCGAAAGACCTGTGGACATCGGAATCGATCATTTCGAGGCCGGTCCGAGGGGAGGCGAATTCCTCGACCGAACCCACCTCGCGTCCGCTTTCGGGTGGAAAAGGGTCGCCCCAAAGGGTTGTTCGAAGGAAACGGGTGGACGAAGGGTGACATGCGGGTGGACGGCCGCCCCGAGGGGCCGTAGGCCGATTTGTCGACTGAGTGGCACTTCGTTGTCGACTTGTCCCCAGGTCGAGAAGCCTCCCTGTGGATAACTTCTGTGGATAACGAAGATATGCAGGTAGGACTGCCCGGAACCCGGCCGGGACCCCGCCCGCTCGCTGGTCTAGAACCGGCCGTCCTGGCAGCGCGCCACCCAGTCCGCGGCTGCCGCGAACTCCCCGTCCGAGGTCCCGGCCGTCGGAGCGGGCAGGTCCCCGGCGGCGGTCACGTCCGCGCGCGGGTACGAACCGAGGAACCGCACATCGCGGCAGATCCGCTTCAGGCCCATCAACGCCTCCGCCACCCGGCGGTCGGAGATGTGACCCTCGGCGTCGATGCAGAAGCAGTAGTTGCCGATGCCGGCGCCGGTCGGCCGGGACTGCAGCAGCATGAGGTTGATACCGCGGGTGGCGAACTCGCCGAGCAGGTCGCGCAGCCCACCGGGGTGATCGTCGCGCTGCCACAGCACGACCGACGTCTTGTCCCCGCCGGTCGGCGCCGCGGGCCGCGCGGGCCTGCCCACCAGCACGAACCGGGTCTGGGCGTTCTCGGCGTCGTGGATACCCGACTCCAGGACCGTGAGCCCGTACCGGGCGGCCGCGAACTCGCCCGCGAAGGCGGCGTCGTAGCGGCCCTCCTGGACCAGCCGGGCGGCGTCCGCGTTCGAGGCGGCCGACTCCCAGACGGCGTCCGGGAGGTTCGCCTTGAGCCAGTTGCGCACCTGCGGCTGGGCGGCCGGATGCGCGGAGACCGTCTTGATGTCCGACAGCTCGGTGTCGGGGCGCACCAGCAGCGCGAAGGTGATCGACAGCAGCACCTCGCGGTAGATCATCAGCGGCGCGCCCGCGACCAGCTCGTCGAGGGTCGTGGTGATGCCGCCCTCGACGGAGTTCTCGATCGGAACGAACGCCGCCTCGGCCTCGCCGGCGCGGACCGCGTCGAGCGCCGACTGCACCGACACATAAGGGATCAGCTGCCGGGTGGCGGTCTCCGGAAGCGTACGCAGCGCGACCTCCGTGAAGGTGCCCTCGGGACCGAGATACGCATAGCTGGCTGGCATGACCTCACCCTAATGGCCCTCGGAAGCTCAGGACCCTGGAAAGGGACTGCCTCACCCTTCCAGCAACGCCTGCCCCACGTAGTCCCCCTCCGCGGCCCCGCCCGGGACCGCGAACAGGCCGCTGGACTCGTGGCGGATGTACCGGGAGAGGGCGTCGCCGCGGTCCAGCTTGCGCTGCACGGTGACGAAGCCGCGCAGCGGGTCCGCCTGCCAGCAGACGAACAGCAGGCCCGCGTCCGGAGTGCCGTCAGCGTCGATGCCGTCGTGGAAGGAGAACGGCCGTCGCAGCATGGCCGCGCCGCCGTTCTGGTCGGGGCGGGTGATCCGGGCGTGCGCGTTGAGCGGGACGACCAGATCGCCCTTCGCGTCGGTCTTCTCCAGGTCCATAGCGGTCGTCTCGGAGCCCCCGGACAGCGGTGCCCCGTTGGCCTTCCGGCGTCCGATGACCTGCTCCTGGGCGTGGAGCGACAGCTTCTCCCAGTCGTCGAGGAGCATGCGGATGCGGCGTACGACGGCGTAGGAGCCGTTCGCCATCCACGCCGGGTCCTTCGTGCTGCCCGCCGGGACGAAGATGCGCTCGTCGAAGTCGGATTCGCTCGGCTTGGGATTACGGGTGCCGTCCATCTGACCCATCAGATTGCGGGCCGTCATGGGATGGGCCGTCGCGCCCGGTGTCCGGTTGAAGCCGTTCATCTGCCAGCGGACCTTCGCCGCGCTGCCCGTGTCCTTCTGGATCGCACGCAGGGCGTGGAAGGCCACCAGGGCGTCGTTCGCGCCGATCTGCACCCACAGATCACCGTTGCTGCGGGCCTTGTCGAGATGGTCGGAGGAGAAGTCCGGCAGCGGGTCCAGGGCGACCGGGCGCTGCTTCTCCAGACCGGTACGGGCGAAGAAGCTGTTCCCGAAGCCGAAGGTGATCGTCAGCGAGGACGGACCGGCGTCCCGGGCGACATCAGTGTCGTCGTTCGGGGCCGCCTCGCCCGCCATCAGCCGCCGCGCCGTCTCCGACCAGCGGCGCAGCAGCGCGGCGGCCTCCTTCCGCGCCGCTCCGGCCGCGAGGTCGAAGGCGACGAGATGGCCGCGCGCCTGAAGGCCCTCGGTGATGCCGGGCTGATGTTTCACGTGAAACCGCGCCTGCCCGGCTCCGATCGAGGACAGCGGCGTCGCCTCGGCCGGTGCCGCCGCGTAACCCGCCGTGGCGCCCGCCGCGCCGAGCACGAGCCCGGTGGCACCGGTGGTGCCGAGCAGCATGCGCCGCGTCACACCCTTGCGTGCCGAGGGCTCGTCCGGCGCGATGTCCGGCGTGGGGGCCTGGGGAATGGTCTGGTCGGACATGGTGCGGTTCAGCCGATCTGCGCGTTCTTGGAGACGGTCACCTGGTCGATGTCGGAGGTCCGCACGGTCACGGCGATCTTCCACTCGCCGGCCATGGGGATCTGCACGCCCTTCGCCGCCCAGTGCCCGGTGGCGATGTGGTCGGGGCTGACGGGCAGCGGACCGATGCTCTTGGACTCGAGGGTGAAGGCGACCTTGACCTCGGGGACGTCGAAGGCGCGTCCGTTGGGCCGGGTCACATAGACATGCATCTCGTTGGCGCCGACGCCCGCGGGGTCGAGGTCGACACTGACGATGCCCTTGCCGTCGGTGCCTCCGGTGTCGAAGGACATGTCGAGGGTCAGCGCGCTCGAGGTGCCGTCCGAGGCGCCGGCCGAGGAGGACCCCGCGGAGGAGGAGGCCGAGGTCTTCTTGGCGGCCGCCTCCAGCTCCGTTCGGCCTGGTTCGGTCGACGTCAGCGCGGTCGTGACGGCAAGCAGCACGACGGCCACGACGGCCTCGGCGAGCACCGAGCGGCGCAGTCCGGAGCGGCCCGGGTCACCGTCACGCAGCCGCTTCTCCCGCGTGGCGTCGACGGCGGCCTGCTGCCGGGCGAGCTGGGTGGCCCGCTTGCTGTCCCCGGAGGCCGCCTTGGCGCCGCCGTCGCCGGTGCCCGCGGCAGCCGTGACGCGCTCCTTCTCCGGAGCTTCCTCCCGTACGTCCTCCTCGGTCTCCTCGGTCTCCCCGGCACGCGCGGCGGCCACCGCCGTGTCCGCCAGCCGCGAGGTCCACCGGCGGGAGATCCACGCGATGCCGACGAGCAGGGCGACCAGTCCGATCTTGACGAGGAGGAGCCGGCCGTAACGGGTCTCGGTGAAGGCCGACCAGGAGCCGAGCTGGCGCCAGGACTGGTAGACGCCCGTCGCGACCAGGGCGACGACGCTGCCGAAGGCGACCTGGGAGAAGCGATGGACGGCCCCGGCCTCGACGGGCCGGTCGGCGGGCGCCCGGAAGAGGGCGACGAGCAGTGCGGCGAGCCCGCCCAGCCAGCCGGCGACCGCCAGCAGATGGAGGACGTCGACGGGCATCGCGATGCCCGGCTGCAGCCCGGTCGAGGCGTGCTCGGCCATCGCCCAGCTCGCCGCGAGGCCCGCGGCCACGACGGTCCCGCCGATCGCCAGCCCGAAGGTCAGATCCCGCTTCTCCTCGCCCTCCCGCTTGTCGTAGGCGCCGAAGAGGACGGCGATGAACAGCGCGGCCGCGGCGAGCAGCAGCAGCCGGGAGACGAGGGCGGCGCCCGTCTTGGTCTGCAGGACCTGCCCGAGCAGTTCCAGGTCGAAGATGTCGCCGACCTTCCCGGAACGGGTGTAGGAGCCGCGCAGGAGCAGTAGGAACAGGGTGGCCGCGGTCATCGCGAGCCAGCCGGAGACCACCAGCCGCTGCAGCGCGCGCACCCCGGTGCCGCGCTGCCAGCAGGCCAGGACGAAGGCGCCGCCGCCCACCATCACGATGAACCCGGCGTACGACACGTACCGTCCGAAGCCGTAGAGCCAGCCGACGATGCCGCCGCCGGCCGTCTGGTCGGACACCGAGACGCTGGTCTTGGAGGGGGAGCCGATGGAGAAGGTGAAGGCGCCGGCGACGGGGTGGCTGTCGGCGGAGACGACCTGGTAGGTCACGGTGTAGGTGCCGTCGGGCAGCCCCGAGTGCAGTGGGACGGCGTACGACGTACCGCTGGTGTTGGACGGTTTGCCGTCGTCGACCCGGGCGCCCTTGGGGTCGAGGACGCGCAGCGAGTCGTCGTTCATGGAGACGGTCTCGGAGAAGGTCAGCGTCACCTGGGTGGGCGCCTTGTCGACCACCACCCCCTGTGCGGGGTCGCTGCCGGTCAGCGCGGCGTGTGCGGAGGCCGGTGCGGCGCCGGCCAGGAGCGCGCCGGCGACCGCCAGGAACAGCAGCACGAACATCCGGACGCGGGGGGCGATGGTCTGCGTCAAGGTGGTCCCTCCCTCAGTGGCCGGTTTTAGGGGTGTACACGGCCGACTCCACCGGGATCTCGACCTTCACCGGGCCGGACTCGGCGAAGTGCAGTTCGACGGCGACCTTCTCGCCCTGCACCGGCTTGCGCTTCAGCTTCTCGAACATCAGGTGGTTACCGCCGCTCTTGAACACGAGTTGACCGTGTGCGGGGACATCGAGGGAGGCGACCTGCTCCATCGCGGACCCGACGGTCTCGTGCAGGGTGACACTGCCCGCGGCGGCGCTGGTGACGGACGTCAGCTCGTCCTTCGCGCCGCCCTTGTTGACGATGGTGAGGAAGCCCGCTGCCATGGTGTCGGAGACCGGCTGCGGTATGTAGGCGGACTCGACGGACAGTTCGGCCGCGCCGTCGGAACCGGAACCGCAGCCCGTCAGGAGGAGCACCCCGCAGAGTACGGCGGTGCTCCCGGCGAGGCACCTCACGGGTTCTGCCCCTTGACGATCTTGGGGAGGTCCTTGATGTAGTCGTCGACCGTGGCGTCCTCGCCGTACAGCAGGTAACCGCCGTCCGTCTTGGGGGAGAAGGCGATGACCTGGGTGCCGTGGGTGGAGACGATCTTGCCGTTCTTGTCCTTGTGCGGGGCCTCGACGGAGATGCCGAGACTGCGCGCGGCGGCCTGGATGGTGGCGAACTTGCCGGACAGCCCGACGACCTGGGGGTCGATGCCCTTGAGCCACTTGCCGAGCGCGGCCGGGGTGTCCCGGTCGGGGTCGGTGGTGACGAACACCACGCGCAACTTGTCCTGGTCCGCCTTGGACAGCTGCTTCTTGGCGACGGCGATGTTGTTCATCGTCAGCGGGCAGACGTCGGGGCAGTTGGTGTAGCCGAAGTAGATCAGCGTGGGGTGGCCGGCGGTCTCCTTGCGGAGGTCGTACGACTTGCCCTGGGTGTCGGTGAGGACCAGGTCCGGCTTGGTGAAGGGCTGGTCCAGCACGGTCGCGGCCTGCTGCTTGCCGCCCTCCTCGGCCACGGCGGCGACGGAGTTGTCGGTGCCGCCGTCCCCGCTGGAGCACGCGGTGAGGGTGAGGGTGGCGGCGGCGAGCAGCGCGGCCGCGGCGTACGTCTTCTTGCGCATAGAAAAATGTCCCAGATGTGTGAAATCCGGCGCGCACCGGGGGTGTACGGACCAGGTGTACGGGCTGGCGGAGCCGTACGAGGCCGGTGCACGGCCCCCGGTGCGCGGCACGGACGTGCGGGTCAGGCGTCGGAGGTGGTCCGACGGCGGCCGGCGAGCACCCCGTAGGCCACGCCCGCGGCGCCGACGACGATGCCGACCACGCCGAGGACACGGGCGGTGGTGTCGGTGCCGTCGGAGGAGCCGGCGGAGGCCTCGGTCGTCGAGGCGGTGGCCTCGGCGCCGTCGGAGGACTTGTCGGAGACCTCCTCGGCGGTCGAGGTGCCGTGGTGGTCGCCCTCGGAGGCGGCGGCCAGGGTGAGCACGGGCGCCGGGTTCTCCGGCTCCTCCGCGCCGTCCTCCTGCACCTCGATCCAGCGCACGACCTCCTTGTCGGAGTACGTCTGGACGGCCTTGAAGACGAGTGCGTCGGCGTCCTCGGGAAGCGCGCCTACGGACACCGGGAACTTCTGGAAGAAGCCGACCTCGATGCCCTTGCCGGTGGCGGTCCACGTGATCTTGGAGACGGCCTCGGAGATCTGCTGGCCGTGCACCTCGATGGGCTTGTCGAGCTTGGCCTTGGTGACCTGGATCTTCCAGCCGCTGATCGGCTCCGGCATCGCGGAGGCCAGCGGGTGGTCGGTGGGGAAGTTCACCTCGACCTTGCTGGTCCGGGCGTCGTCGCGCTCGTTGGGAACCTTGAAGTCGACGACCGCGTAACCGCCCTTGGCGGCCGTGCCCTCCGCCTGCACGGAGACGTGCGCGAGGGCGGGCGAGGACAGGCCGAGGACGGCGAGGCCGGCGACAGCGGTGGCGGCGGCGAGACGGGAAACCTTCATGGAAGCGAGCACTCCACTCTGAGCGAGGTCGACGGTGAGGAGGGGCGTGGCCACGAACGTGACCACGCGCGCGTGCCGCACGACGGCGGCCACTCCTCCCGCGGAGTGCGGAGTGCTGGTCGAGTCGCGTCAGGCAGCGAGGACGAGAACCGGCGCGGCCGGCGGGCCGCGTCTGGTCACCGTGTGCTGGAGTGCGGTGGTCCGGAGTTCGGCCGGAGCGGAATGAGCGGTGCGCGGGGAGCGCGGGCCCGCTTCCGGCGTGGCCGGCAGTCCCGCCAGCAGGGCACGCACCAGCGCGAGTGCCCCGCGCAGGGACCGTACGGACGCGCCCTCCGCGACGCCGTGCGCCGACAGCCGGAGCAGCCGCCGCAGGGCCGTGTCGCCGCGCCGCAGCAGCCAGCCCGCGGCGACCGCCGCGAGGAGGTGGCCGAGCAGCATGGGGAGGGGCGGCAGGAGGGACATCGACGAGCCGGTGGCGGACAGGGCGTCAGCGGGGTGGTGCATGGAGCCCATGCCGCTCATACCGCTCATGTCCGTGCCGGTCGCGCTGTCGTAGATCCGTGCGTCGACGAGGATCTTCCGAGCCTGGGCGGGGCTGATCGCCGCAGCCGTGGCCCCGCACACCAGCCGGGCGGCCCGTGCCACGAGCGCGGCGTCGTACGCGGTCCCCGAGGTGGCTGTCGTGGTGCTGTGCTGTCCGAGCCCGAACAGCGTGTGCAGCACGGTCTGTCCGACGGCGAGCAGCGCCGCGATGCCCGGCAGCGAACGCTCGCGTCCGGCGAGCGGCACGACGACCGCGAGGGCCCCGAGGAATCCGGCGGCCAGTGTCCACGGCGGAACGGTGGCGCAGGAGGCCATCGTGTGCCCCGCCGCGGCCAGCACGACACAGACCGCGGCGAACACCGCGGCCCGCAGCAGTCGTAGATCGCGTCCGGAGCGCTCACCGTGGGGGGCAGTCATGGCGGGCTCATCATCGCACTGGGAATACCGCCGCCATACGGCAGGTCCACAAGATGCGGTACGGCTCGCTACGATCCGGAAGATCGCATTCTGTGAAGACTGGTGCGACTGATGCCACCTGTGCCCCACATACACCGATTCCTGCTATCTGTGCATCCCCCATATGGGCGGCATCACGCGGAATTCGCGCTTACATACGCGTCCGGGCGGCAATACGTATCGGTATGTCGAGCCGCGGCCAGGAGGCTGGAGCATGAGCATCTGGTGGTCACTCCATCTGCGGCGCGAAGCCGCGAGCGTTCCGCTCGCCCGCCGTCTTCTGCTCGGCACCATGGAGACGGCGGGGGTCGATCCGGACATCAGTTACGACCTCTCGGTGGCGCTGAGCGAGGCCTGTGCCAACGCCGTCGAGCACGGCGGGGACACCGTGCACGGCGGCTTGTCGGAGGCGTACCGGGTCACCGCCTATCTCGACGGCGAGAAGTGCCGCATCGAGGTCGCCGACTCGGGACCGGGCTTCACGGGCGAGCGCACCGCCCCGGCACCGCTGCGCGCGAGCCAGGACGCCGAGCAGGGCAGAGGACTCTTCCTGATCCAGGAACTCGCCGACCACGTCCACATCGGCAACAAGCCGGGATTCGGCGGCGCGGTGGTCAGCTTCGACAAGATCCTGAAGTGGCGCAAGGACGCCCCCCTGATGGCCGTATGACGACGCCTCAGGTCGGCCGGGCCGACAGGGAACTTCAGCTTTCTCAGTTCTCACAGGTTCCTCTCAGCGTTCTTTCAGCCCGCTGATTGCCGGCGTTCCTAACTTCCTGGTCATGACGGGAAACCACAAGGACACCAGCATCACCCGGCGCCGTGCGCTCGTGGTGACGGGCGGTACGGTCGCGGCCGGCGGACTCGCCGTCGCGGGCTACCAGTCGGCGTTCGCCGACACCGAGACGGACACCGCGGCGAGCGCTGACGCCACCTCGACCAGCAGCGAGTGCATGACGCTGATGAGCAGCGTCACGGAAGGGCCCTACTACCTCGACGGTGCCTTGGTGCGCAAGGACATCACCGAGGGCAAGAGCGGCGTACCGCTGACCCTGCGCCTCACCGTCGTCGACGCCACCGACGGCTGCACCCCGGTCAAGGGTGCCGCCGTCGAGATCTGGCACTGCGACGCCTGGGGCTACTACTCCGGCTACACCACCGCCAACCCCGGTGGCTCGGCGCCCGCGGAGAGCGAGGAAGGCGACTCCGCGAACGACGACACCTACCTGCGCGGGTACCAGATCGCCAACGCCAACGGGGTCGTCAAGTTCGAGACGATCTTCCCCGGCTGGTACACCCCGCGCACCTGCCACATCCACGTCAAGGTGCACACCGGCGGCGAGAAGGAGGACGGCACCTACGAGGGCGGCAAGGTCAACTACACCGGCCAGCTCTTCTTCGACGACACGATCGCCGAGGAGATCTTCACCCTCGAGCCGTACTCGAAGCACTCCGGCAGCTACACCACCCTCGACAACGACATGGTGTACGACGGCGGAGGCGCCTCGAGCGGCCTGCTGACCCTCAAGGCCGTCCACAAGAAGGACCCTTCCAAGGGCTACAAGGGGTCTCTCACCCTCGGCGTCGACCCGGACGCCGAGAACACGGGCGCGGGCAGCGGCGGTGGCGGCACACCCCCGGGCGACGCCCCGACGGGCACCCCGCCGAGCGACGCCCCCTCCGCCTCCGCGTCCTCGTAAGGCGGTGCCATGACACGCCGTGAGGACGATGTGCTCGCGCAGGCCGCCGTGGCCGCGCTGACCGGTCAGCTGGCCCTCGCACCCAAGCCGGGCCTGCCCGACCCCCGTGACCTGGACGCCCGCGTCACCCGCAGGGACCACTGCGGGCTGCGCTGGTCGGCCAAGGCGCTCGCACCCGGCCTCGCGGCGATGGCCGCGGCCGCCCGCCGCACCGGCGAGCCCACGCCCCGGCTCCGCGCGGAGCTGGGCGCGATAGGGCGGTGCACCGAGCATTCGGTGGGCCTGGCCGGCGGTGGGCACCGGGGTGCCCTGTGGACGCTCGGCCTGCTGGTCGCGGCGGCCGCGCTCGACCCCCGCGCGCGGGGGACCGGGATCACCGCGACCGCCAAACGGATAGCCGCGCACCCCGACCGGGCCGCCCCCCGCCGCCCGTCGCGCGGTTCGACGGTGTCGGCGAAGTACGGCGCCGCGGGCGCCCGGGGTGAGGCACGCGCCGGATTCCCGCACGTACGGCGGGCCCTGGACGCCCTGGCCAAGGCCCGCTCGGCCGGCGCGGGCGAGGCCGAGGCGCGGCTCGACGCCCTGCTGACCGTGATGTCCACCCTCCAGGACACCGAACTCCTGCACACCGCGGGCCCGCTGGGACTGCGCCATGTGCAGGCGGGCGCCCGCGGCGTCCTGGAGGCGGGCGGCACGGCCACGGACGCCGGCCGCGAGGCCCTGACCGCGTTCGACGCGGACCTCCACGCGCGCGCGTGGAGCCCCCGGGGCAGCGCGGGCCTGCTGGCGGGCGCCCTGTTCGTGGACTCCCTGCCGGTGAGCGCACTGGTACGGGCCGCCTGACCCGGACGGCGAACGGCCGGGCACACCCCTCGTGCCCGGCCGTCGGAAAACCTCAGCCCTTCAGCGCAGCCATCCACGCCTCGACCTCGTCCGACCGCCGGGGCAGCGCGGCGGACAGGTTCCGGTTGCCGTCCTCGGTCACCAGGATGTCGTCCTCGATCCGGACACCGATCCCCCGGTACTCCTCCGGCACGGTGAGATCGTCGGACTGGAAGTACAGCCCCGGCTCCACGGTCAGCACCATGCCGGGCTCCAGCGCCCCGTCGACGTACGACTCCACACGCGCGGCGGCGCAGTCGTGGACGTCCATGCCGAGCATGTGACCCGTGCCGTGCAGCGTCCAGCGGCGCTGCAGGCCCAGTTCCAGCACCCGCTCCACCGGCCCCTCGACCAGCCCCCACTCGACGATCCGCTCGGCGAGCACGCGCTGCGCCGCGTCGTGGAAGTCGCGGTACTTGCCGCCCGGCCCGACCGCGGCGATCCCGGCCTCCTGGGCGTCGTACACGGCGTCGTAGATCTTCTTCTGGATGTCGGAGAAGCGTCCGCCGATCGGCAGCGTGCGCGTGACGTCCGCCGTGTAGTACGTGTGCGTCTCGACGCCGGCGTCCAGCAGCAGCAGTTCGCCCGTGCGGACCGGCCCGTCGTTGCGCACCCAGTGCAGTGTGCAGGCGTGCGGACCGGCCGCGGCGATGGTGCCGTAGCCGACGTCGTTGCCCTCCACGCGCGCGCGGAGGAAGAACGTTCCCTCGATGTAGCGCTCGGAGGTGGCCTCGGCCTTGTCGAGGACCTTCACGACGTCCTCGAAGCCGCGGACCGTGGAGTCGACGGCCTTCTGCAGCTCGCCGATCTCGAAGCCGTCCTTGACCAGCCGCACCTCGGAGAGGAAGAGGCGCAGTTCCTCGTCCCGCTCGCCGGTGACCTTGTCGGTCAGGGCCGCCTCGATCCCGGCGTCGTACCCGCGCACGACCCGCACCGGGCCGGTGGCCTCGCGCAGCAGGCCGGCCAGCTCGCGGACGTCGGCGGCGGGGATGCCGTACAGCTGCTCCGCCTCCGTGAGGGAGTGGCGGCGGCCGACCCACAGCTCACCCTGGCCGGAGAGCCAGAACTCGCCGTTCTCACGGTCGGAGCGCGGCAGGAGGTAGATCGTCGCGACATGGCCCTCACCCTGGGGCTCCAGGACCAGGACGCCGTCCTCCGTCTGGTTGCCGGTGAGGTAGGCGTACTCGACGGACGCGCGGAACGGGTAGTCCGTGTCGTTCGAACGGGTCTTCAGATTGCCCGCGGGGACCACCAGGCGCTCGCCCGGGAACCGCGCCGAGAGCGCGGCGCGCCGGGCGGCGGTCTCGGCGGCCTGGGCGATCGGCTCCAGACCTCGCAGTTCGGTGTCGGCCCAGCCCGACTTCATGTTCTCGGCAAGCTCGTCGGACACGCCCGGGTACAGGCCGTTCTTGCGCTGCTTGATGGGCTCCTCGGCCTCCTCCGGGGTCTCCGGGGCCGCTGCGTCGGCAGCGGAATCAGACACTGCCGGGGTTTCCGGGGTGAGCTCCTCGGCCACGGTCATCCTCCTAGATACGGCACTGGACCCCCTCCATCGTACGGTCGTACGTAAGGGGGCCCAGGGCAGAAGGTCCTGTCGCCGGTGTTCAGTCGAAGCGTGCCGCCAGCAGTACCACGTCCTCCTCGCTGTCCTGCGCGGCGAGTCCGTCCGGCAGGACCGTGCGCAGCACGTGGTCGGCGATCGCGCCGGGGTCGCGGCGCAGCGCGCGCGGCACCCCCGCGGCGGCGGCGTGCAGCCGGGCGAAGGCGCGGTCGACGGGGTCGCCGGTGCGGTGCAGCAGACCGTCGGTGTAGAGCAGCACCGTCTCGCCCGGCTCGGGTTCCAGCTCCACGCTGGGCGCCTCCCAGCAGGCCAGCATGCCCAGCGGCGCGGAGACGGAGGTCTCCACGAACTCCGTGCGCCGCTCGCCCACCAGCAGCGGCGGACAGTGCCCGGCCCCGGCCAGGGTGATCCTGCGCAGGGCCGGCTCGCAGTAGGCGAACAGGGCGGTCGCGGACCGGGCGGGCTCGGTCAGTCTGAGCAGCAGTTCCAGGTCGGAGAGGACGGCGACCGGGTCCTCGCCCTCCATCACGGCGTACGCCCGCAGGGAGGCGCGCAGCCGGCCCATCGCGGCGACGGCGCTCGGTCCGGACCCGGTGACCGAGCCGACCGCGAGCCCGAGGGCCGCGTCCGGCAGCGGCAGCGCGTCGTACCAGTCGCCGCCCCCGCGTGGTCCGGTACGGTGCCGGGCCGCGAGCTGGACGCCGGCCACCCTGGGCAGCCGGGACGGCAGCAGTTCCTCGGCCATCGTCGCCATGGACGCTCGCGTGCGCTCCAGTTCGAGCAGCCGGGCGAGGTGCTCGGCGGCGGTGCGGACGTACAGGCCGGCCAGGTGGCGCGGGCGCTCGCCCGGCTCGGCGGGCTCGTCGTAGAGCCAGACGGCCGCCCCGAGGCGGCCCGGGGTGCCCTCGGTGACCAGGGGCAGCGCGTAGCTGGCGGCGTAGCCGAGGCGGGCGGCGACCTCGCGGTGGCGCGGGTCCAGACCGTCCTCGGAGAGCAGGTCGGGCTCGGCGATCTCGCCCTCGCCGCCGGGCAGTCCGTCGAGGATCCGGCCGTAGGACAGGGCGCTGCGCGGCACGGTCTCGATGTGACCGAGATCGGCGCGGCCGAGGCCGAGGCCGATCGTGGTGTCCGGACCGAGGCCGTCGGCCGGTTCCAGGACGACGAGACCGCGCCGGGCGCCCACGAGGGCGGCTCCGGCCTGGAGCAGTTCGGTGAGGGCGTCGGGCAGCGTGTCCGTCCGGGCCAGGCGTTCGGTCAGTTCGTGCAGGGTCGTGAGGTCCGAGACCCATCCGGCGAGCCGGTCCTGCAGGAGCACGCCCGGTCCGGAGGGGGCCGCGGGGACCGGTGGGGTGCCCGAGGAGACGGGCGCGGGCGCGACAGTGTGTGCGGGTGAGGGAACCGTTGAATCGATTCCAGCCACTTTCGGAGGGTGAGGGGCGTTCATGGCGCCCGGCTCTCGGACCGGAGCGTATTGCTCAAAAGCATCGCAAACCCCCATGTCAATCTGCGCCGCTAGCAGTGTCTCCACATGTACACGTACTCGTAAGGAGATGTCCAGCATTGTCCAGCTGGGACGGCTGGTGTCCGTGAGGCTTTGGGGGGAATCAGACATGTTTCCTCCAGCCCCTTGTGAAAGAGCAAAGTTGGCTTAAAACTGACTCGGGTAACGGGTGTTTGAGGTCGACTGGGTTTGCTCCACGGAGCGTCACAGCGGTCGTGATGGGTACGTACTCGGTAAGGACCAGGGGTCGTCGGGGGCCACCCGGAACCTGGTGACCGACCCGGGCGTCTTAGCCACCGACGACCGTGCCCCATCCTCCCGTGGCGGAGGCAGAGAGAAATACGGCGAGCGGCAAAACGCCAGACTTCGCCACCCCACGCCACGCCCAGGCATTTGATGGACGCAAGTCGGCGGAGCGGCCGCGGAAGCAGCCAGAGCTCGGCCCACAGGGGTTCCCCTTGTCAAGGACAGGGGTGTGATGCGCCAAAAGGTACGCCCAGTGAACTGATCGACACATGGTGTGATGTGGCCCACGGTGTTGCCAGCGGTGCAACGGAAAGGAACGAGCGCTCATGCGCGAGATCCTCGGAAAGCGACGCAGGCTCCTGTCCCAGTCCAGCGACAAGGGTCCTGAGTTGATCGACTCGGCCCTGACCTTCGCGACGGAATGGCAGTGGCCCGTCCTCCCGGGAGCGGCAGCGGACCAGCGGAGCACGTCCCGCTGCACCTGCCCCGACCCGGAGTGCGCGATGCCCGGCGCTCATCCCTTCGACCCGGACCTCCTCGTGGCCACCACCGACGCCCGCATGGTGCGCTGGTGGTGGACCAACCGGCCGTCCGCTCCGATCATCCTGGCCACCGGGGGCAAGGCCCCCTGCGCGGTCAGCCTCCCCGCCCTCGCGGCGTCCCGCGCGCTCGTGGCGCTGGACCGGCAGGGCATGCGGCTCGGCCCGGTGGTCGCCTCGCCCACCCGCTGGGCGATCCTCGTCCGGCCGTACTCCATGGAACAGCTGGGCGAACTGCTGTACGCCAAGGACTTCGTCCCCGGCTCCCTCCGCTTCCACAGTGAGGGCGGCTACCTCGCCCTGCCGCCGTCCGAGACCGGCCGCGGCGACATCCGGTGGGAACGCGCCCCGCTGCCCGGCTCGGCCTCCCCCTGGGTGCCCGACGTCGAGGCCGTGGTGGACGCCGTGGTCGACGCCCTCACTCGTACGGGTGTGAGCGCCCCCGAGTTGTAGGGGTGTCGGGCGTGCGGCGGCGGTGACGAGCGGCTACGCCCCTTATCTTCCGCAGTATGCAGCTTTCTTCTGGGGGGCTACCCCCAGACTCCCGTTGGGTCCGTCTCCTCGGCCTCGCCGGCGCAGTGGTCTGCGCACTCGCACTGCCGCTGGCCATGGCGTCGGCGGGGCCCGTCGGAGACGACGGGCCTTTCGCCGTCGACTCCCTGATCTCCGACGACGACGTCCACGGTGCGGACCCCAAGGCGCCCGCCGCCGACGGCGGCCACGGCAAGGGCCCCCGGGCGCCCTCCGCCGTTCCGTCGCGTTCTCCCCGGTTGCTCGGCATGGGCCTGGCAACCGCCGCCCGCTGCGGTCCCGAACTCGGCTCGCCCGAAGGCGTCGAGGCGCAGACCTGTGTCCTCACCCAGGGCGACGAGACCTGGGCGCGCACCTACTACCGCAACGCCACCGGCCGCGCCCTGGCCGCCGTCCTGAGCCTCATGGGGCCCGGGGGGCGCTCGGTGCAGATGAGGTGTGCGGTGGGCGCGGAGGACGAGCCGGAGACCTGCGAGACACCCCGTGAACGGAGCCGGGAGGCGCCGGCCGCCTACACCGCGGTCTCGGAGTTCGCGGAGGCGGCCGGCGAGGGACCGCTCCTGCTGCGCTCCGGAAGCAACTCGGCTGCTGAAACGGGCAGTTGACATGACCCACCGCGGTGTCACCACCGCCGGGCATGCAAGAACCCGGTTGCTGGCGACGGGGGATGCACCAGCAACCGGGCTATTGGAACGGTAACAAGAGATCGGCCTCAAGCAAATTCGATCTCTTGAGTTCATCGGGCTTTCGGACATCCGCCGATCGGCCGTTTCTGGCTCCGACTCGCCTTGCGCGAACGGCAGTTGTGAGCGGAGTCACGCCTTCCGGTGGGGCGGAGCCGGGTCCGGCCGGACCCCCGGCCGGACCCGGCTCCGCCCTCTGTGTCTCAGCTGAGGGTCACCTGTCGGTTGGTGAGCCCGCCGCGCGCGCGACGCTCGTCGGCGGTGAGCGTCGCGTCCGAGGCCAGGGCGGTCGCGAGGCGCTCCGCGAACTCGGCGGCGGGCTTCTCCACGTCGTCCGCCGAGACCCCGCTCGGCAGGTCCCAGACCGGCACTGTCAGGCCGTGTGCCCGGAAGGAGCCCACCAGCCGGGTGCCCTCACCGAGGCTGGAACGACCCGCCGCGTGCAGCCGCGCGAGAGCGTCGAGAAGCCGCTCCTCCGGGTGCGGCATGACCCAGCGCAGGTGGTTCTTGTCGGGGGTCTCGCACCAGTAGGCCGCGTCCACACCGGTCAGCTTCACGGTCGGGATCGCCGCCGCGTTGGCCCGCTCGAGGGAGGCGGCCACCTCCGGGGTGGCGTTCTCCGGGTCCGGAACCCAGAACTCGAAACCGTCGTGCACAACTGGCTCGAACACGCCTTCGGCGTCGAGGAGATCCTGCATCCGCGGACCGTCCGCCGGGGCACGGCGGGCCTGCACCGGAGTACCCGGCTCCGCCTCCAGGGCCCGCTGGAGGGTGTCCGCCAGGTCACGGCTGATGTCACCGGACGGTGTGTCGTTCTGCAGGCCGAGCAGGACCGAGCCGTCGTCGCGGCGCAGGGCGGGCCAGGCCATCGGCAGGACCGTGGCGAGCGTGACCGAGGGGACGCCCTCGGGCAGACCGTCCTTCAGCGTCAGCTCGACGGTGGCGGCCGGGACCAGCTCGCGCAGCGCCACCCAGTCGCACTCGCCCGGCAGGCCGTCGAACGGACGCTGCACCAGCTCGGTCACGGCATGCGCGGCGGCCCGGCCGTGACAGGCCTTGTAGCGGCGGCCGCTGCCGCAGGGGCAGGGCTCCCGGGCGCCGACGACCGGAACCTCGCCATCGGTGAGCTGCGGCCGGCCGGCCTTCGTCTGGGGTCGCTTCTTGGCCATCTGGGTGTCTCCCGGGTACGGCTCGTCTGGTACGGCGGGAGCCTAGCCGCTCGTACGCGCGACCACGGGAACCTGTGGACAACGGGGTGGCTGTGGACAACGGGCCGATCCCGGAACGCGCGCCCTACGGCCCGGCCGGCCCTGTGCGACGGTCCCGTCCCGGACACTGGCGTGTCGGGCTCTGGTCAGTCCATGTCCTCGAACGCGTCCGCGAAGTCGAGTCCCGGCATCGACGAGACCGCCGGGGCCGCGATCCGGGAGGCGAAGTCGTCCCGTCGGCGGCCGGCGTCGGGGTCGTGGACGTCCGCGTGGACGAGGGCCCACACCGTGACCTCGCCGCGGGCGTCGTCCCGTACGCCCCAGTCGTCGGAGAGAGCCGTGATGATGTTCAGTCCCCGGCCGCCGTGGGCGGTGACGGAGGGGGTGGCCGGTGACGGGCGGGTCGGACCGCCGCCGTCGGTCACCTCGACGACCAGCCGGCCGCCCGGATCGACCCGCCACGCGGCCCGGACGTCGCCGTCCCCGGCCAGCGCGTCGCCCAGGGGCCTGCCGTGCTTGCAGGCGTTGCTCAACAGTTCGGAAAGGATCAGTACGGCGTCGTCGACGACCGATTCCGACACTCCGCCCCTGCGCAGCTGATCGCGCATGCGGTGTCTCGCTTCCCCCACGCCCGCAGGGCCATGGGATACGGCCATGCTCGACGACGTGGGCACCTCCTGTGCCACCACCAACGCCACCCCCGAGACCTCCTTCGCCCCACGCCACGGTGTGGATGCCCCATTGGCCTGTACCGGAAACCGGCCAATCCAGGTCCTCAGACGCATTCCCAACGGTCGGACACGGAACGAACGCGCCGGAGCACTCCCTGTGAGGGACCCGTAGTCGTGTGGCTGGAATTCTTCAGTTTGGCCGAGAACGGAGGATGCTTGATGTGAACAGTGGGGTCAAGGGGTATGGATGGGGCTTCTGGGACTTCTGTGACTTCCTATAAGGGCAATTGGTGCGAACTAGGTAAAAGCGCTGCCTCAGCGGCCCAGCCGTCGCAACACCGCGCGCGGACGGTTGGTGATGATCGCGTCGACGCCCAGGTCGGCGCAGAGGTCGACATCCTCCGCCTCGTTCACCGTCCACACGTGCACCCGGTGGCCGGCCTGCTTCAGGCGCTCGACGTACAGGGGATGGTTGCGCACGATCCTGATCGAGGGTCCCGCGATCCCGACTCCCACGGGCAGCCGCCCGTCGCGCAGCCGGGGCGTGACGAACTGCATCAGATAGACCGTCGGCAGCGTCGGCGCGGCCGCGCGGATCCGGTGCAGCGAACGCGCCGAGAAACTCATGACGCGTACCTGCGAGTCCGCCGCCGACGCGGGAGCGTCCAGGCCGAACCGCTTCAGGAGCACCAGCAGCCGTTCCTCCACCTGTCCGGCCCAGCGCGTCGGATGCTTGGTCTCGATGGCCAGTTCGACCCTGCGGCCCGCGCCGGACACCAGCTCCAGCAGCCGCTCCAGGGTCAGTACGGAGGTCTCCGCGCGGTCCTCGGGCCGCACCTCCCAGTCGGGCTCCTCGTCACGCGCGTGCCACGCCTCGCGCGCCTCCCGCGTCTTCCAGGAGCCGAAGTCCAGCGCCGCGAGATCGGCGAGCTCCAGGGCGGACACGGCACCGCGCCCGTTGGACGTACGGTTGACTCGTCGGTCGTGCACGCAGACGAGATGGCCGTCCGCGGTCAGCCGTACATCGCACTCGAGGGCGTCCGCACCGTCCTCGATCGCCTTCTTGTACGCGGCCAGGGTGTGCTCGGGGGCCTCTTCGGAAGCTCCGCGGTGAGCGACGACTTGAATGGTGTGCTGTCGTGCGTGGGTCACCGCGTCATGGTGCCACCCGAACCATCTGAGAACAGTCTGAGATGTTTCGAAGATGCGTGCTTACTGCACCAAAAGTCCCTTATAAAGAATGTCCGGGGACCCACAGCCACCGCTTATGGTGCTCTGACGGCCCGTGGGAAAAGCTGAGCAGTACAAAAGCGCACGCACAGCTACCGCCGCGCCGGGTCGACGACAAGCGTGAACGGGCGAGACCTAGTGCGACCGACGACAACAGCCGTGGATCGAGGAGAAGAGCTGTGAGCACCGAGAACGAGGGCACAACAGAGGGCACGCCGGTCCCCCCGGCCCCGTCCGCACCCCCCGTGCCGGTGGAGCAGTCCTCGGCCACCGCCCCACAGACGCCCGCCGCCGACGCGGGCGCACCCACCACTCCGCTCCCGCAGACCCCGCCCGCCCCGGCCGCTCCGGCGGGCGACTGGCCGCCGCCGACCGCCCCGCAGGCGGCTCCGGCCGCCGCTGAGGGCGACTGGCCCGCACCGACCGCTCCCCAGGCCTCCCAGGCCGACTGGCCGGCGCCCCCGGCGCCGCAGGCCGCTGCCCCGGCCGGCGCGGCCCCCGGCGGCTGGCAGAGCCCGCCGAACGCCCCCCTGTACGCCGACGCGGGCACGCACGCGTACGGCGACGGCGGAGCGGGCGGCGCAGGCATGGGTGACGCGGGCGCGGGCGGTGCCGGAGGCATGGGCCCCGGTGGCTGGGGTGCCTCCTATCAGCAGCCCGCGCCCAAGTCCGGCCGTGGCCGCGGTGGGCTCGTCGCCGCGGTGCTCGTCGCCGCGCTCGTCGCGGGCGGCGTGGGCGGCGGCCTTGGCTACACCCTCGCCAAGAACGACGACGACACCGGCTCGACCACCGTCTCCGCCTCCACCGGCGGCGGCGACGTCAAGCGCGCCGCCGACACGGTCGCGGGCGTCGCCCAGCGGGCCCTGCCCAGCACGGTCACCATCGAGGCCGAGTCCAGCAACGGCGAGGGCGGCACCGGCACCGGCTTCGTCTTCGACACCCAGGGCCACATCGTCACCAACAACCACGTCGTCGCGGACGCGGTCGACGGCGGCAAGGTGACGGCCACCTTCCCGAGCGGCAAGAAGTACGACGCCGAGGTCGTCGGCCACGCCCAGGGCTACGACGTGGCGGTCATCAAGCTCAAGAACGCCCCCTCGGACCTGAAGCCCCTGACCCTGGGCGACTCCGACAAGGTGGCGGTCGGCGACTCGACCATCGCCATCGGCGCCCCCTTCGGCCTGTCCAACACGGTCACGACGGGCATCATCAGCGCGAAGAACCGCCCGGTCGCGTCCTCGGACGGCACCGGCAGCAGCTCCTCCTACATGAGCGCCCTGCAGACCGACGCGTCGATCAACCCGGGCAACTCCGGCGGCCCGCTCCTGGACGCCCAGGGCAATGTCATCGGCATCAACTCCGCGATCCAGTCCACCGGCAGCGGCGGCCTGGGCGGCACCTCGCAGTCCGGCTCGATCGGCCTCGGCTTCGCCATCCCGATCAACCAGGCCAAGTACGTCGCCCAGCAGCTGATCAAGACCGGTGAGCCGGTGTACGCCAAGATCGGCGCGTCCGTCTCGCTGGAGGACGCGACGGGCGGTGCGAAGATCACCGACCAGGGTTCGGGCGGCGCCTCCGCGATCGAGTCGGGCGGCCCCGCCGCCAAGGCGGGACTCAAGTCCGGCGACGTCATCACCAAGCTCGACGACACCGTGATCGACTCCGGCCCGACCCTCATCGGCGAGATCTGGACCCACCAGCCCGGCGACAAGGTCACGATCACCTACGAGCGCGACGGCAAGTCCCACACCGTCGAACTCACCCTCGGCTCCCGCAACGGCGACAGCTGACCCGATCCCACGCGCGCGTAGCTCCCCGGCTCAGCACCGCCTGACCCCCACGCGCGCGTGCCCACCTGTTGCCCGTCCCCGCGCCGCCGATCACCAGCGGCGCGGGGCGGGTTGCCCGACGGCCCGGGGAACGGTCTTGCAGCGAAGCGGGGTTTTCCTCCGCCGGCACGACGCGAAGCCGGAGCCGCGGCGGAGGGGAACGCGACCGCGCCGGTGGACCCCGTGGGGACCACACCCTCCGCGAGCCACCCGAGACCGGTACTCTGTACCCGCTCCACCCCAGGTGGGAAGGGGCGCAGGTGGGTTGCCCGAGCGGCCTAAGGGAACGGTCTTGAAAACCGTCGTGGCGCGAGTCACCGTGGGTTCAAATCCCACACCCACCGCGGCGCAGGTCAGAGACTTGCAGATCAGAAGGGGTGCCTCTCACCGCGAGGCACCCCTTCTCGGTCACGGCCGAGCCCTGCCGCTCGCCACCGAGACGACCCCCTCCGCCCGCTGAAGTCCCTGCAGGGCCATGGGACAGGGCGCGGCGGGGGATCCGGCCACCAGGGGTCCTGTGGTCGGGCTCGCCCGGGAGCCCGCGGTCCTGTGGGGCATCAGGCGGGCTTGTCCTGGGGGTACCAGCGGAGTTCCACCGTGTTGCCGTCCGGGTCCTCGACGTAGATCGATGTGGCGGAGCCCCGGGCGCCGTAGCGGGGGACCGGGCCTTCCAGGACCGTGAAGGTCTTCGCCGCGACGACCTCGTCCCAGTCCAGCGGATCCACGGTGAGACAGAGGTGGTCGACGTTGGAATCCTTCCGGTCCCGCCCTGGCCGGGCCACCAGGTCGATGATGGTTTCCGGGGTGATCCGCACCGAGGGGAACGGGGCCTTCCCGGCCCGCCACTCGTCGACCCGTACCGGTGCCAGGCCCAGGAGGCCGGTGTAGAAGGCCAGGGACCGTTCCACGTCGTCGACGTTGAGGACCAGGTGGTCGAATGCCCTGACGTGTACAGAGGTCATTTCTTCTCCCGATAGGGGTGCGGGTCGTGGGCGGGGGCGCACCGGCCGCCGCCGGTGTTCAGGCCACCGGCGGTCGGCACATCCGCGCCGCCGACGCGATCGTCGAGCGGGCCTCGCGTTCGGTCAAGCCGGTGCCGATCGCGGCCCTGACGAGCGCTTCGGTGAGCGTTTCGCCGATGCCGTTCTCGTAGGCCCGGCAGGCCGCCCAGAACAGCCGGGTGTTGCGCTGGCCCTCGTGCGCCGCGAGGACGAACTGGACCAGTCCCCGCCCGTGCGCGCCACCCGGCGCGGAGGCCGCCCCCGGTTCCCCGGCCTCCGCCGTCCGCCGCGGCGCGAGCAGCAGCCGCAGCAGCCCCCGCGGGCAGGGCGCCGGCGTCAGGTGGCCGGTGCCCGGCGCGGTGGTGTAGACGCCGTGGGCGGTGCGGGAGCCGGGGCCGACCAGGTAGCCGCCGGCGCCCCGGATGTCGATGCCGGGGGCGAGACGGCCTGCCGAGTTGGGGACGACGACGTCGGTCGGGCCGGTGAGCCAGAGGTGGCGGCCGCCGGACGGGGTGCGGACGACGATCGTGGGCGGGATGGTGAAGAGGTGGCGCAGGGCAAGCTCGCGCAGGGCACTGGTGGAGTCGGTGTCCGACTTGGTGTCCAGGTCGACGCCGATGAGGTGATGCGGAGGCAGGCCGCAGGCGATGCCGTATCCGGTGGCCCAGGGGGCGGCGGCGAAGAGCGCGCGGATGCGCGAGGGGTCGGTGGAGGCGTCGTACACGCCGTGGCCGAAGCGGCCGCACTCGCCGTGGCAGGGCGGGGCGGACGGGTCGTCGTCCCGGTGGGGAGAGCGCAGGGCGGGGAGTTTGGTCCGGGACAGGGGGATGACGGCCAGGCCGTGTTCGGCGGCCGACAGGGCGTGGGCGAGGGCCGTCGTGGCGGCCTGCCGGGGGTACCGGTCCGGGTGCCGGCGGGGGTGCCGGTCGGTGCTGGCCATAACTCCATAGTCGTACTGGTGTTCGAAAAAGGGAAGAGGGCGAGAGTGCGACGCCCCGACGGGGCTGCGGGCGTCGGCAGAAGTGGCGGAACGCTTCACCTCTTGTGGGGCTTGGGTGACAGCTGTCCGACTTGCCGAGGGTTATGACGTCACGGGCAGGAAAAGTGGTGTCGGGGGTTTATCGACTTGTCATCACGCTTGCGTGCTAATCGCGGCATCCAGGACGGTTCGCCGGGGATTCGGTGGGCAACCCTGGTCTCGCGACGTCGTGACCTCGCCGGGGCGTTCGGCCGACTGCCCTGGTGGAAGCCGTATTTCAATGGTTCTGGAGGAACACCATGGCAAGCATCCGTACCGCCCGCGTGATCGCCGCCGTTTCCGCGCTTCCACTGGCAGCCGCTCTCTTCACCGGCGTCGCGGTGGCCGACAACGGCGGCTTCGCGGACGACGGATCGAACGCCGGAGTCGCGAGCGTCGTGGGCAGTGGCGTCGGACACGACAACAATGGCAACGCCTCGACCACGCAGCAGAACGCGGTCGGCTCCGGAGCCTCGAACCAGAGCAACACCGCACAGGTCGACGACGCCGCGTTCGCGGCGGTCAACCAGGGCAACAGCGGCGTGGCGGTCGGCTTCGCCCCGCTGTTCCGGTGAGCTGAGGGGGTCGGGGCGCCTGTCCCCCGACCCGACGCGCTCCGGGGGGTGTGACTGCGCCGGCGCGGCGGTACTCCGGTACCGCCGCGTCGGCGTGCTCGCGTGCCCGCACACCACTCGGCCGGGCCGCCCGCGGCATCCGACGGCTGGCGTGACCTTGACAGGCAACGGTATCTGACGGACAGTCAGAAACCTGTCGCGGTAACCGTTCAGGAGGGAGCGCGGTCGTGGACGACGACGGGCTGGACGGCCGCCCGCACGACCCGGGCCGACTCGACGGACCGGACGGACTCCGCGGAACCGACGGCCCCGACGGCCCCGACGGCCGCGACGGACCTGGCGGACCGGACGGACGCCACGGACCCGACGGACTCCACGGGCGGCTGAAGGCCTACGAAGGCCGTGCCGCCGCCGTCGCAGGCACCGGCCGGGACCCCGTCAACCTGCCCATGATCCGGCACTGGTGCGAGGCCATGGGCGACCGGAACCCCGCCTACGCCGGCCCCGACGCGATCGCCCCGCCCACCATGCTCCAGGCCTGGATCATGGGCGGTCTGGACGGCCACGCGGGCGGCCGCGCCCGGCCCTACGAAGAACTCCTCGCCCTCCTCGACGAGGAGGGCTGCACATCGGTCGTCGCCACCGACTGCGAGCAGGAGTACCTCCGTCCCCTGCGCCCCGGCGACGAGGTCGCGTTCGACACCGTGATCGAGTCGGTGTCGGAGCGCAAGACGACCAAGCTGGGCACCGGCCACTTCGTCACCACCCGGACCGATGTCAGGGTCGGCTCCGAGCTGGTCGGCACCCACCGCTTCCGGATCCTCAAGTACGCCCCCGCCCGCAGGAAGCAGCGTGAGCGCCGCCCTCGCCCGGTGGTCAACCGCGACAACGCGGGCTTCTGGGAGGGCGTGCGCGAGCACCGTCTCCTGATCCAGCGCTGCACCGCCTGCGCCACCCTCCGCTTCCCGTGGCTGCCCGGCTGCCACGCCTGTGGCTGCCCGGACTGGGACACCGTCGAGGCGGAGGGCACGGGGACCGTGTTCTCGTACGTCGTCATGCACCACCCGCCGTTCCCGGCCTTCGAGCCGCCCTACGCGATCGGGCTCGTCGAACTCGCCGAAGGGGTGCGGATCGTGAGCAACGTGGTCGGGGTGCCGTACGACAAGGTGCGGATCGGGATGCCGGTACGGCTCGAGTTCCGGCGCTACGACGAGGAGTTGACGCTTCCGGTGTTCCAGGGGGTGGCGCAGTGAGGGCGGGGGACGTGCTGCCGCCCCTGGAGATCGAGGTCACCCGCACCCTGATCGTGGCCGGCGCGCTCGCCTCACGCGACTACCAGGACGTCCACCACGACCCCGAGGCCGCCCGCGCCAAGGGCTCCCCGGACGTCTTCATGAACATCCTCACCACCAACGGCCTGGTCGGCCGCTACATCACCGACACCTTCGGCCCGGAGGCCGTGATCCGCAAGGTCGCCATCCGGCTCGGGGTGCCCAACTACCCCGGCGACACGATGGTGTTGCGCGGCACGGTCGAGGACGTACGGGACGGGGACACGGTCGTTGTGCGGATCACCGGGGACAACGGCATCGGCCGGCACGTCGGCGGCACCGTGACGGTCACCCTCCCGAGGCGGGACGTGGCGCGCGGCATCGGCACCGTGACGGTCACCGTCCAGGACGGGGACGAGCGATGAGCGTACGCGCGCGTGACGGCCTCGGCGGACGCGCCGCGATCGTCGGCATCGGCGCCACCGAGTTCTCCAAGAACTCGGGACGCAGCGAACTGCGGCTGGCGGCCGAGGCGGTGCGGGCGGCGCTCGACGACGCCGGGCTCACGGCGGCCGACGTGGACGGTCTGGTGACGTTCACCATGGACACCAGCCCCGAGATCACCGTGGCCCAGGCCTGCGGGATGGGCGAGCTGTCCTTCTTCTCCCGGGTCCACTACGGCGGCGGGGCGGCCTGCGCGACCGTGCAGCAGGCGGCCCTGGCCATCGCCACGGGCGTGGCCGAGGTGGTGGTCTGCTACCGCGCCTTCAACGAGCGCTCCGGCCGCCGCTTCGGCTCCGGGGTCACACACCGCGAACCCACCGCCGAGGGGGTCGCGCTCGGCTGGTCGCTCCCCTTCGGGCTGCTCACCCCGGCCTCCTGGGTGGCGATGGCGGCCCAGCGGTACCTGCACACCTACGGGTTGACCCCCGAGGAGGCGTTCGGGCCGGTCGCCGTGACCGCCCGCGGACACGCGGCGGCGAACCCGGCGGCGTACTTCCACGACCGGCCGATCACCCTCGCCGAGCACGCGGCCTCCCGCTGGATCGCCGAGCCGCTCAGGCTGCTGGACTGCTGCCAGGAGACCGACGGCGGGCAGGCGCTCGTCGTCACCTCGGTGGAGCGGGCCCGGGACCTGCCGCACCCGCCCGCCGTCGTCGCCGCGGCCGCTCAGGGCGCGGGCCGGGCCCAGGAGCAGATGACCAGCTTCTACCGCGACGACCTGACCGGCCTGCCCGAGATGGCCGTGGTCGCCCGCCAGCTCTGGCGCACCTCCGGGCTCGCGCCCGCCGACATCGACGTGGGGATCGTCTACGACCACTTCACGCCGTTCGTGCTGATGCAGCTGGAGGAGTTCGGCTTCTGCGCGCCCGGCGAGGCGGCCGGCTTCGTCGCGGCGGAGCGGCTGCCGCTCAACACCCACGGCGGCCAGCTCGGGGAGGCGTACCTCCACGGGATGAACGGGATCGCGGAGGCCGTACGCCAACTGCGCGGCACCTCCGTGAACCAGGTACCCGGCGCGGCACGGACGCTGGTGACGGCGGGGACGGGAGTGCCGACCTCGGGCCTGGTCCTGGCCTCCGACGACTGAGCCCTCCCCTCCGGCGGCCGATCCCTCCCCCTACCGCGGGCTGCTCCCTCCCCGAGAACCCTCAGGGGTCATCCCGTAGTAGTCGTCCTCCTCCCCTCCACCTTCAGGAGGTGGAGGGGGCACCACCCCTACAACCTGAGGGGGACCCGTCTTCGGGACCTGCGGGCGATCCCCCCGAGCAGGGCCGGAACCTAGCGTGGAGCCATGACCACACCCGTCTGCACGAGCGCTTCGAACGGCATGAGGCGGCCGGCTCCGTACCCGTCCTTCGCGTCGTACGTCCGGGCCCGCCAGCCGGTGCTTCTGCGCACCGCCCGGTCGCTGACCGCCAACCCGAGCGACGCCGAGGACCTGCTGCAGACCGCCCTCACCAAGACGTACGTCGCGTGGGAGCGGATCGAGGACCACCGGGCGCTCGACGGCTATGTCCGCCGGGCCCTGCTGAACACGCGCACGTCGCAGTGGCGCAAGCGCAAGGTCGACGAGTACGTCTGCGACGAGCTGCCCGAACCGGAGGCGGCGCCGGGCGAGGACGACCAGGCCGAGCGGCAGGCGTTGCACGACGCGATGTGGCGGGCGATCATGAAGCTGCCGGACCGGCAGCGAGCGATGGTCGTCCTCAGGTACTACGAGGATCTCAGTGAGGCCCAGACGGCCGAAGTCCTCGGCGTCTCGGTGGGCACGGTGAAGTCGGCGGTGTCCCGGGCCCTCGGCAAGCTCCGCGAGGACCCTGAGCTGGTGCTTGTCCGGTAGCCGGATGACCAGCGGTGTGACGTCGGGTTTTGACCAGGGCTTGGAATTGACCTGATCGATCGTCTCTCCCTAGTGACATACCGCGCGGTATGTGAGCAGAATCAGGCCGACCGTTACACCGCGCAGGCAATGTCGCCGCACTGGGAGGACGCCGTGCTGAGCACCATGCAGGACGTACCGCTGCTGATCTCGAGGATCCTGACCCACGGGACGAAGATCCACGGCTCGTCACAGGTGACCACCTGGACGGGCGAGGGCGAGCCGCAGCGCCGCTCCTTCGCCGAGATCGGCGCCCGCGCCGCCCGGCTGGCACACGCCCTGCGCGACGACCTCGGAGTCGAGGGCGACGAACGTGTGGCCACTCTCATGTGGAACAACGCCGAGCACGTCGAGGCGTACTTCGCGGTCCCCTCCATGGGCGCCGTCCTGCACACCCTCAACCTGAGGCTGCCCGCCGAGCAACTGGTGTGGATCGTGGGCCACGCCGCCGACCGGGTCGTGCTGGCCAACGGCTCCCTGCTCCCGCTGCTCGCCCCGCTGCTCCCGCACCTCAAGACGGTCGAGCACGTGATCGTCTCGGGCCCGGGCGACCGTTCCCTCCTCGCGGACGCCCGTCCGCAGATCCACGAGTACGAGGACCTCATCGCCGGAAAGCCGGACACCTTCGACTGGCCCGAGCTGGACGAACGTGCGGCCGCCGCCATGTGCTACACCTCCGGCACGACCGGCGACCCCAAGGGCGTGGTCTACAGCCACCGCTCCATCTACCTGCACTCCATGCAGGTCAACATGGCCCAGTCGATGGGCCTCACCGACCAGGACACCTCGCTGATGGTGGTCCCCCAGTTCCATGTCAACGCCTGGGGCCTGCCGCACGCCACCTTCATGACCGGCGTGAACATGCTGATGCCGGATCGTTTCCTCCAGCCCGCCCCGCTCGCCGAGATGATCGAGACCGAGAAGCCGACCCACGCGGCCGCCGTCCCCACCATCTGGCAGGGCCTGCTCGCCGAGCTCACCGCCAGGCCGCGGGACGTCTCCTCCCTCACCCAGGTCACCATCGGCGGCGCGGCCTGCCCGCCCGCCCTCATGGAGGCCTTCGACAACCTCGGCATGCGGGTCTGTCACGCCTGGGGCATGACGGAGACCTCCCCGCTCGGCACCATCGCCCGCCCGCCGGCCCAGGTCGTCGGCACCGACGAGGAATTCGCCTACCGCCTCACCCAGGGCCGATTCCCGGCCGGCGTGGAGGCCCGCCTCAGCGGCCCCGGCGGCGAGCGCCTCCCCTGGGACGGCGAGTCGGCCGGTGAACTGGAGGTGCGCGGCCCGTGGATCGCGGGCGCCTACTACAACGGCCCCGACGCCGAACCGCTGCGCCCCGCCGACAAGTTCAGCGAGGACGGCTGGCTGAAGACGGGCGACGTCGGCACCATCTCCCCCGACGGGTTCCTCACCCTCACCGACCGTGCGAAGGACGTCATCAAGTCCGGCGGCGAGTGGATCTCCTCGGTGGAACTGGAGAACGCCCTGATGTCCCACCCGGACGTCGCCGAGGCGGCCGTGGTCGCCGTCCCCGACGACAGGTGGGGCGAGCGCCCGCTCGCCACGGTCGTCCTCAAGGAGGGCGGCACCGCCGACTTCGAGACCCTCCGCGCCTTCCTCGCCGAGGAGGGGAAGATCGCCAAGTGGCAGCTCCCGGAGCGCTGGACGATCGTCGAGGCGGTCCCGAAGACCAGCGTGGGCAAGTTCGACAAGAAGGTGCTGCGCAGGCGGTACGCGGAGGGGGAGCTCGACGTCACCCGGCTCTGAGTGCCGTTCGGTCTGAGGGCCGTTGACTCTCGGGTCCTTTGACTCTCGGGTCCTTTGACTCTCAGGGCGTTTGACTCTCCGGACCGTTGACTCTCAGGACTGTTGACAGGACCGTTCACGCGTACGCCGGGCAGGTCACCTCGCGGCACCTGCCCGGCGTACACCGTCTTCACCGTCGCACGGTCGTGGTGTGGCTCACCGTCGTCGTACGGCCGTCGTGCTCCAGCCCAGTGCCAGCCACACCCCCGCCACCGCGACCACCCCGCCCCAGCCGAAGTGGGTGAAGGCGAGGCCGGCCAGGGCTGAGGCGGTGGCTCCGCCGGCGAAGCCCGCGACGACATAGGCGCTGTTGGCGGTGGCCGGGGCGGAGGTGGTGGTCAGGGCGAGGGTCTGGTTGGCGACGTGCGAGGCGACCAGCGCCGCGTGGATCACGATCGCGGCCACGAAGAGCGCCGCCGGCACCTGCCCGCCCAGCCAGAAGAGGGGAACGGAGACGGCGGCGAGGAGATACGCGTTCCGTACGACCTTCGCCGCACCGAAGCGGTCGACCAGGCCGCCCGCCAGCGGGGCCACCACGCTCGCGGCCAGTCCGAAGAGGCCGAAGAGTCCGGCGGTCGCGGTCGACAGGGCGTACGGCTCGCCCGTCAGCAGCAGCGCCAGCGAGGTCCACAGCGCGCTCCAGGCCCCGTACATCCCGGCCTGCCGGACGCAGGCCCGCCACAGGTCGGGGGAGCGGCGGACCAGGCCGGGCATGGAGCGCAGGCCGGAGAAGAGCCCGCCCTCGCGGCGCGGGCGGTCGCGTTCGGAGGGCAGTGCGGCGGCGGTCAGCAGGCCCAGGACGGCGGTCAGGCCGGCCGCGCCGACGAACACCGGCCGCCAGCCGAAGGCCTGACCGGCGAGGCTGCCGAGCACGCGGGCCGCGACGACACCGGTGAACAGCCCGGCGACGACGGCGGCGACGTGGCGCGCCCGGTGATGGGCGGGGGCACGTTCGGCGACCAGCGGGACGAGCAGCTGCGGGACGACTGTCGCGGCGGAGGCGACGAGTACGGCGGCCGCGAGACCCGCGGCGCCGGTGGCCGCGGCCCCGGCGACCAGCGCCGCCGCGGTGACCAGGGAGAGGACGGCGACCAGCGGACGGCGGTTCACCCGGTCGCCGAGCGGGGCGAAGAAGAGCAGACCGGCCGCGTAGCCGAACTGCGCCACCGAGGCGAGCCAGGCCACCGCCGAGGGCGTGGAGCCGAAGTCGCGGGCGATGAGGGGGAGCAGCGGGGCCGTGAGGTAGATGTTGCCCGCGGTGACGGCGGTGCACAGGGCGATGAGGACGAGGAGGAGGTCCCGCCCGCGGCGGGCTGTCGGTGCCGGTACCGGGTGCGTGGTGCGCTGTGGGGCGGTGACGGGGGACGGCGAGGTCGCCATGGCGAGGTGCTCCTTAGAGCCGACTCCAGTAACTAACCAGTTGGTTGGAACGCTGGGTGCAACAGTCTGCGCCGGGCGCGCATTCCCGTCAACCAACTAGTTGGTTGACGGGTGGCTACCATGGCCCCATGGCAACGACCAGGGACCCCGAGGCCACCAGGGCGCGGATCTTCGACGCCGCCGTCAGTGAGTTCGCCCGCCACGGCATCGCCGGCGCCCGCATCGACCGCATCGCGGCCGAGGCCAAGGCCAACAAGCAGCTCATCTACGCCTACTTCGGCAACAAGGCCGAGCTGTTCTCCCAGGTCCTCGGCCGCAGCATGGTTCACCTGGCGGCCGCCGTCCCCGTCGACCCGGACGACGTCGAGGGCTGGCTCGACCGCCTCATGGACTACCACGCCGCCCACCCCGAATTCCTGCGCCTCCTCTACTGGGAGGGCATCGAGTACGGCACCGGCGAACTCCCCGACGAGGCCGAACGGCAGGCCCACTACGCCCGCAAGATCGCCGCCATGCAGGACGGCCAGGACCGGGGCGTGATCTCCGACGCGCTCCCCGCGCGCGACCTGCTCTTCCTGCTGATCGCGCTGGCCAACTGGGCCACCGTCGTCCCCCAGATGAGCCGCATCCTGGCCGGCGCCGAGGGCAGCGACCGTGACCGCCTGCGCGCCTCGATCAAGGAGGCGGCGCGCAGGATCATCGCGAAGTAGAGACGTGTCCTGTTTCTGCGGTTCTGTGTCAGTTGGTGCCGATGCGGGCCAGCAGGTCCACGATCCTGCTCTGCACATCGGCGCTGGTGGACCGCTCGGCCAGGAAGAGCACCGTCTCCCCCGACGCCAGCCGCGGCAGGTCGGCCTGGTCGACGGCGGCGGTGTAGACGACCAGCGGAGTGCGGTTGAGCTGGCCGTTCGCCCGCAGCCAGTCCAGGATCCCGGCCTGACGCCGGTGCACCTGCATCAGATCCATCACCACGAGGTTCGGCCGCAGCTGCCCCGCGAGGGTCACGGCATCCGCGTCGCTCGCCGCCCGCGCGACCTGCATCCCGCGCCGCTCGAGCGTCGCGGTCAGCGCCAACGCGATCTCCGCGTGCTCCTCGATGAGCAGCACCCGGGGCGGATGCTGCTCACTGTCCCGCGGCGCCAGCGCCTTCAGCAGTACGGCGGGGTCGGCGCCGTACGCCGCCTCGCGCGTCGCCTGCCCCAGCCCGGCCGTGACAAGCACCGGAACCTCCGCGGCGACCGCCGCCTGCCGCAGTGACTGCAGCGCGGTACGGGTGATCGGCCCGGTCAGCGGGTCCACGAACAGCGCGGCCGGGAAGGCGGCGATCTGCGAGTCGACCTCCTCGCGCGAGTGCACGATCACGGGCCGGTAGCCGCGGTCGCTGAGCGCCTGCTGCGTGCTCACGTCCGGCGCGGGCCACACGAGCAGCCGGCGCGGGTTGTCCAGCGGCTCCGGCGGCAGCTCGTCGTCCAACGGCACCGGGCGCGGCGGATCCGCCACCTCCACGGCCCCACCGGGACCGTCCAGGGGCTCGGGCCCCTCGGCGGCGTTCACGTCCGGCGCCCCTATGGCGTACGACCGCCCGGCACCTTCGGTGGCCCCCGGCACGAGCCGTGCCTGCCCGGCGAGGGACGGGGTCTGCTGGGGGATGCCCGGCTGGGGAGCCATGGGCTGGCCGCCCAGCGACGGCGGCTGGGGCATGGCCCCCTGGGACAGAGACCTCTGGGACCCCTGGGATCCTTGGGACGCCTGGGGCACGGGCGCCTGGCCCGTCGGGACGGGCTGCTCGGCCGACGGGTGCGGACGAGCCGTCTGCTCCGGACGGGCGGACGGGTCCGGCGGCGTACCCAGCTTGCGGCGCCGCCCGGAACCGCCGGGCGAGTGCGGGGCGGGGGTGGCCGTGGCCTGCGCGGCGGACTGCGCCTGCTGCACCTGCGCGGCCTGCCGGGTGAAGGGGACGCCCTGGCCCAGCGTCCGCACGCTGATGGCCCGGCCCTGCGTCGAGTTCGGGTCGAGGGGCGCCGCCGCGGGGGCTGCCGCCGCCTCGGCGGGGAGGGGCTGCGCCGCGGGAGCCACGGGGGGCACCGGGGCCTCGGGCGGGAGGGGGGTGCCCGTGCTGGGGGTGGCGGTGGGCCCCGCGGGCGCGGGCGAGGCGGTGCCGGGAGCGGCTTCGGCCGGGAGGGGCGCGCCCTGCGCGGGGGTGGCGTTCGTGGGGTGCGGCAGCTGCGGAGGATGCTGCAGGGCCGGCGGCGCCTGGGGCGGGATCGCCTGGGCGGGAAGAGGCTGAGCGGCGACGGGCGGTACGCCCGGGAGCTGGGCCTGGGGCTGAGCCTGGGCCGGAACGGCGGCCGTCTCCGCGGGCTGGCCCACGGCACGCCGACGACGCCCGGTGGGCGCGCTCGTGGGGTGCGGCTGGGGCGGCGTGTGGTCGTCGGCCTGGTCGTGCGGGACGGAGTCGTGCCGACGGTGGTCGATCAGGGCGTCCTCGGACGAGCCCTGAGCGGGAATCTGAGCGACGGGGACCTGCCCCGGAGCCGGCACGGGACCGGGAACCTGCCCCGGAACCGGAACGGGACCCGGGACCTGCCCCGGAACCGGAACCGGACCGGGGACCTGCCCCGGAATCGGACCGGGCATCGAAGGCGGGACCGGACCGGGAGCCGGAGACGGCACCGGACCGGGAACCGGCGCGGGAAGTGCTCCGGCGGACTGGGGCTGCCCGGGCGCCCCCGAGCCACCGCCGCCGTCAGGTCCTCCTGCCGCCCCGGTCGGCATACCGGCCGCAGCCGCCGCCGCGGCGGCGGTCGCCGTACCGGCTGCCGCACCGTCGGTCGCACGGTCGGCCTCCGCCGGCGGCAGGGCGAACACGGTGCGCGGCCCCGCCTCCTGCGCGGCGGCGCGCTCCGTCGCGGCGGCCAGCGCACGCCGACGGCGCCCGCTCGGCTGCCCCTGCTCGGCGGACCCGGCCGACCCGGAGGGATCCGCGGGCCCGGCGGTGTTCGCGATGGCCGCGGGCAGGGCCGGCGGCAGGGCGTTCTGCGGTCCGTCGTCGGCCCGTCGGGCCCGTCGTCCGGCGGCCGGTGCGGGCACGCCCTGCGGCGGTACGGTCCCGCCCAGTCCCGTGCCCACGGCCGCGGTCCCCGCCGCGTGCTCGGCGGCCGTCACCACGGCACCCTCGGCCACTCCCGCGGCGCCGCCCGCGTCCTCGGCGGGACGTCCGCGCCGGCGCCCGGTGCCGCCGGACGCCTCCTCGGGCGTTCCCTCCGGCAGCGCGGCCACCGGTTCCTCTGCGGCAGGCCCACGCCGACGCCGCCGTCCGGTGGGAGCGGCGCCCTCGGCCTCCGAGCCCTCCGCCGGGCCCGGAACCTCGCCCTCCAGGAAGGCGTCCACGGAGACCCGGCGCGCGCGCCGGCGCCCGGAGATCTGCTCGGCGCCCTCCGCGTCCTGCGGGCCCCCCTGGACGTTCTGGACGTTCTGAATGGCCGGCAGCGCTGCGGGAACTGGTGCGGCGACGGCGCCCGCCCCACCCCCGAGGGGGACTTCGAGGACGTACGCGCTGCCGCTCATGCCCGGCACCTCGTGCGTCTGCAGCACACCGCCGTGGGCCCGCACGATCCCCCGCACGATCGGCTCGTGCACCGGATCTCCCCCGGCGTACGGTCCGCGCACCTCGATCCGCACGACCTCCCCACGCTGGGCGGCCGCCACGACGACGGTGTTGTCCATGTAACCGCCCGCCGAGACGGGCGCGTTGCCGGTGGCGTCGACGCCCGCGACATCGGCGACGAGATGCGCGAGCGCGGTCGCGAGGAGCCGTGCGTCGACCTCGGCCTCGATGGGCGGCGCGTGCACGGCGAACTGCACCCGCCCGGGCCCGATGAGCTCGACGGCCCCGTCGACCCCCGCCGCCACGACGGCGTCGAGCATCACCTTCGTACGGGAGATCGCCTCGCTGCCGGCGTCGAGCCGCTGGTACCCGAGGACGTTGTCGATGAGGGTCGTGATCCGCGAATATCCCGCCGAAAGGTGATGGAGCACCTGGTTGGCCTCGGGCCACAGCTGTCCGGCGTCGTCCGCGGCGAGGGCGGCCAGCTCGCGTCGCAGCTCGTCCAGCGGTCCGCGCAGGGAGGTCGCGAGGAGGGTGAGCAGCTGGTCGTAGCGCCCGGCGAGGGCGTCGTAACGGTCCTTCTCCCGCTCGCCGAGCGCGGCGTAGCGCTCCTCGCCCGCCGCGAGCTCCTCGGCGTGCTGCTCGGTCAGCTCCTCCAGATCGGTGACGTGCTTCTGGCGCAGGGCGGTGAGGTCGGAGGCGTGCTCCTCGGAGAGCCGTTCCAGCTCGTCCGTGTGCCGCTTCTCGACGGCTTCCTTCTCCTCGGCGAGGGAGTCGTAGGCCCGCCGGTCGGTGAAGGTCATCACGGCACCGACGAGCTGGTCGCCGTCCCGCACGGGAGCGGTGGTCAGATCGACCGACACCTTCTCCCCGCCCTTGGACCACAGCACCTGCCCCCGCACCCGGTGCTTGCGCCCGGAGCGCAGGGTGTCGGCGAGCGGCGACTCGTCGTACGGGAAGGGGGAGCCGTCGGAGCGCGAGTGCACGACGAGGGTGTGCAGCTCCTTGCCCCCGAGATCACTCGCCCGATACCCCAGGATCTGAGCGGCGGCGGGATTGACGAGCACGATCCGCCCGTCGGTGTCGGTTCCCACGACACCCTCCGACGCGGCCCGCAGAATCATCTCGGTCTGCCGCTGCGACCGCGCCAGCTCGGCCTCGGTGTCCACCGTCCCGGACAGATCGCGTACGACGAGCATCAGCAGCTCGTCGGCGGCGTAGCCGTACCCGTCGTAGGCCTGCTGTCCGTTTTCGAGATTGGCGCTGGTGACCTCGACGGGAAACTCCGACCCGTCGGTGCGCCGCGCGACCATCCGCGTCGGCTTGGTCCGCCCGCGCGGATCCATGTGATCGGGCCGCCGCATGGACCCCGGGATGAGCTTCGAGTCGAACTGCGGCAGCAGATCGAGCAGCCCCCGCCCCACCAGAGCCGTACCCGGGGTCTCGAAGGCCTCGAGCGCGATGGTGTTCGCGTTGACGACGGTCCCGTTGGCGTTGACCAGGACCAACGCATCGGGGAGCGCGTCGAGTATGGCTGCGAGGCGAGCAGCGCCTCGGGATGGCCTGCTGCTCACGAGTCGCTTCCTCCCTGTTACCGCACCTTGCCGACCGCTCGGGCCATATTGCCAACCGGCCCGCAACGTGTCACGCGAGGGAGTCTAAGGGCTGGGGTGCGTCTCACGGCCCCGGATGAGAGGGAGCTCGCACGGTGAAGTGATGCAGAACGTGTGACCGTACGACTGACCTTCGCGGGAGTTTCACGGCACGGATGTCTCCGCCGTGCGACACCTGTGCCCGACCGCCCGCCCCACTCCGGACCGGAATCCGGTCGCCCGCCCCAGACGACCCCGGCTCCCGACACCCCTCCCACAGCCGGACGGCCTCCCCGCACATCGCGATCCCGGCCGGGCGATCACCGCCCCCCGGACGCCCCCCCCGGCCGGCCCTCGCCTTCGTACGGCATCCGGCCCCCTTTACGCCCGGACCTGCGACGCGACCGCACCGGCGCGACTCCCGGCACGGCTCCCGGCACGGCGCCGCACCGGGGGAACACCTTTGCCCTGCGACCCGAGTGCCTAGTACCGTAGACGTCGATTGGTGACACGACGCTCGACTGTGTCATCATCTGCACGCACCACTCGCACACACGCGAGCGGTTGTGCGGGAGGCGTCGCCTAGTCCGGTCTATGGCGCCGCACTGCTAATGCGGTTTGGGTCTTAAAGCCCATCGAGGGTTCAAATCCCTCCGCCTCCGCGCGATCACCGAAGCCCCGGTCCGTCCACGGTCCGGGGCTTCGTCGTTCCCTACCCTCGCCAGATGCCGTTTCTGCAGGTCACAAGGGGTATGGCAAACGGATTTCACATGTCGGGGCCAGTCATGTAATGTTCTTCCTGTCGCCGCGAGCGGCCCGGAAGGGCAGGAAGCGAAGACAAGAAAAACCGAATAACAAGCACTCGTAGCTTAACGGATAGAGCATCTGACTACGGATCAGAAGGTTGCAGGTTCGAATCCTGCCGAGTGCACACAGGTCAAGGGCCCCGGAGAGATCCGGGGCCTTTGGTGTTTACGGGCCGTACAGCAGCGAAGTACGGCAACGGTTGATGTCAGACACCTCAGGGCTTGACGGCGGCCCGCTTCGCCTCCGGCCATCGCCGCGCAGGACTTCTGGGCGGTGCCACAGGACCCGAGTCGCTTCGGGGTGACGAGGTCATTGCCCCACGACAACAATCGGCCGGCCAGGACGTCTCGCCGCCCTCCACGATGGGCGCATGGACCGGTTGCAGCACAGCGCTTGGCAGTACGTGGCGGAGGTAATCCCTCCCGAGGAACTTCCGATGCTCGCTGCGCACGCGCTCGCCGACGGGCGTGACTCCCCCGCCCTGCGCGAGCTGGCCGGGCTTCCGCGCCGCAGCGACCCGGTCGAGGTCCGCGAACTGTACGTGCTGGCCCTGCGCGAACTCGGCATACCCCTTCCCGACGAGGAGACGGCCGGCCGATGTCTCCTGGTGAGCCTCGCGTTCGGCCTCGTGAAAGGCGAGCTGAGCCCCAGGGACGTGGCCGATCGGCTGTCGATGACTGTCGCGGCCCGAACCCGGGAGGAGACACGGTTCCTCTCCGCCGCAGCGGACTACAGCGAATGGCTCGGACCCGACGAGCTCCCCGGATGGGAGAACGACCTCACCGTCGCGGCCCGCTCGTTGGCCGCCGCCACCGACCTCGGCCCCGATGTCGGCGAGCCGGGTGCCCGACCCGACCGACCAACCAGTGGAGAGCCGGGGTCGCCGCCCGACGGCAGCCACGAACTCCGCCACGGCGGCCCTGATTCGTCCGGGACGCCGTCGCTAGGATCCCTGCCCATGGACACCAGGGGCGGGGATTCCTCACATCAGGACGCGGACCGTGGTACGGCCGTGGAGTTCGTCTATCGTCTGACGGCCGCGGACTTCGAGGAGGCGCTCCGGGCGCGGGCTCGTAGGTCGCCGGCGGGCCGGGCCCAGGTGCTCATGGGGCCGGTGATCGCGGTGATCGCCGTGGCCGTCTTCTCGGCCCTCCGTGATGTCACGCTGCCCGTGGTGATCATCACGCTGGTGCTGTGCGTGGCAGCCACGTCCTGGGGTGCCGTACGGGGGCTGCGCACCATGGCCCGTCGGATGTTCAGCGTCCTGGAGCCGTACGGGGAGTGTCACATGGTCGCCGACGGCCGCGGCGTGGCCACCACCGGCGAACGGGCGTCCGCCACCGTCGAATGGACGGTGTTCCGGCAGTACCTGGAGACACCCGGGCTCTTCGTGCTGCTGGGCGGAGACCGCGCGGCCGGAATCGCGGTACTCGCCAAGAGGGGAGCCCGGGACCCCGAGGACGTGGACCGGCTTCGGTCGATCCTGGACCGGAATCTGAAGCGCCTTTAGACGGGGGCGGTTGCCGCTTCTCCTCACGAGCCCGTACCCCTTCTACGTGGTTTCACTGATGTCGTCGGCCCGGCCGGCCCGTAGCGTTCGGCGGGCCTGGCGGGTGACTCGCTGTTCCGTGGCGTACCGAGAGGCACTTCGGGGCCCGACCGAGCACGGTGGTCTCCCGTAGGCAGACCCGGGTCGATCGCGAGGGACGGGAACCGTTGAACGGGGCAGGACGGATCATCGACGGGCGGTTCGAGCTGCTGGAGCGGCTCGGTTCCGGGGGCATGGGCACGGTGTGGCGGGCGCGGGACACCGCCCTGCACCGCGACGTCGCCTTGAAGGAGGTCCGCCCCGCCGTCCCGAGGCCCGCCGGGGAAGACCCCGAGTCCACGCATCTGCAGCACGAGCGGGTGCAGCACGAGCGGGTGCTGCGCGAGGCCCGTGCCCTCGCCAGGCTGAGGCACCCCAACGTGGTGACGATCCACCACATCGTCGACCAGGACCCGTACCCCTGGCTCGTCATGGAGTTCGTGCCGGGACGGTCCCTCCAGGACCGGCTGGAAACCGGCCCGCTGGACCCCCGGGAGGCGGCTCGCGTCGGCCGTGACGTGCTGGCCGCGTTGCGCGCCGCCCACGCCGCCGGTGTCCACCACCGCGACGTCAAACCGGCCAACATCCTGCTGCGGGAGGACACGGAGGGGGCGGAGGGCTCGGAGGGCGCCTGGACCGCGGTCCTGACCGACTTCGGCATCGCCGGGTTCCCGGGGGTGAGCCGGCTGACCCAGACCGGGGAAATGATCGGCTCGCCCGAATACATGGCCCCGGAGCGCGTCCGCGGAGCCGACGACGCCCCGGCATCCGATCTCTGGTCCCTCGGCATGACCCTGTACGTCGCGGTGGAGGGGACGAGCCCGATGCGGCGTGGCACCGGCCTGGCCACCCTCGCCGCCGTGCTCGGCGAGCCGGTGCCACCGCCGCTGCACGCGGGCCCCTTGGCCCCGGTCCTGTCGCAGCTGCTCGTACCGGATCCGCAGGCCCGGCCGGACGCCTCCCGGCTGGACGCGCTGCTCGCCGCCGTGGCCGACGGCACCGCGGCACCGACGGTGCCGTCCTGGCCCGCACCGGATCCCGCGCCCGGGCCGAAGAGCCCGGCGGCGGACGAACCCTCCGGTCGCGGGACCGACGGACCGACGCCCACCGTCCGGTGGAAGGCGCCGACGTCCCGTCCTGCCTCCCGGCGGGTGGCGCCGGCCGTGGCGGCCGCCGTGGTCTCCGCGGCGCTGGTCGCCGCGGCTTCGTACCTGGCCCTGACGTCGTCCTCGGACGCCGACGCCCAGGCCGCGGGCGGGACCGGAGCCACCGCGACGGTCACCACGACCGCGGTCGCGGTGACGGCGAGCGGGAGTGCCACGAAGAGTTCCGACCCGCGTCGCGGATCCGGGAGCAGCGCCGGAACCTCCGGAGCGACGGCCGCGGCGGCCTCCGCGGTCGAAGCCGCCGCCGGGCGCACGGCCGGGACCTCCGGGTCCGAGGAGTCCGCCGGGCCGTCGGACGACTCCGGCTCGGCCGCCTCGGGTCCGGGCTCGACGGCGACGGCGACCGTGACGGCGACTTCGGCCGACGGCGGGACGGTCGTGTCGTCCGGCGCGCTGCGGGGCAGCCAGTCCGGCAGATGCCTGACGGCGAACCTGTACGCAGCCGCGATCAAGACGTGCACGGGGCTGGCCGGACAGGTGTGGGCGTACGGCGCGAACGGCAGCCTGAAGGGCGCGCACGGTTACCTGACGGCGACGGCCGGGAGCAACGCGCTCAGGACCACCGCCGACTACACCGGTGACGGGTTGCAACGCTGGCATCCGACCTCCGGCGGCGAGATCGTCAACGAGGAGACGGGCTACTGCGTGAACGTCGACGGGCAGGCGACCGACGACGGCAGCAAGGTGTCCCTGCACACCTGCTCCGGCAGGACGAATCAGGTGTGGGTCTGGCAGTGACTCCGAACGGCGTCGGCTGCTTCCCGCCTCGTTCCGACGAGTGAATCCAGCCGCTTCGCGAGGGTGGCCGCGGTGACAGCGGGAAGGCCCTTGTACATCGGACAATCGATGGGCAGGAAGCACCCGTATGCCGAAGTTCCTCATCCAGGCCACCTACACGCCCGAGGGCACCAGAGGGCTGCTCAAGGAGGGCGCGAGCGGCCGTCGCGCCGCCGTCGAGCAGGTCGTCACCGGCCTCGGCGGGAAGGTCGAGGCCATGTACTTCGCCTTCGGGGAGGACGACCTCGTCCTCATCGTCGACTTCCCCGACCCGGTCTCCATGGCCGCCGTCAGCCTCACCGTCAAGGCGAGCGGAGCCCTCCGCACACGGGCGACTCCTCTCCTCACCCTCGACGAGATCGATGAGGCCACCCGCCGGCAGGTCACCTTCCGCACTCCCGGCACGGCGGCCCGCTCGACCTGACCGTCACCGAGGCTCGGCGGTGAGGCCAGCGGGCCTCAGCGGTCGCGGAGTTCCTCCCGGTAGGTGTTCGCCAGCACCGTCGCGCGCGTGAACCGGTCCGTCAGGACCGGGGTGCGGCCGCGGGCGGAGTGGGGGATGCGGGTGCGCGACACCGGGGCCCGCGGCGGACGTCCGGGGTGCGTCGGATGCCGGCTCGCCGGGCGTGTACCCGCAGGTCGGGGCGCGTTGTCAGTGGCCGGGTCTAGCGTTGTGGCTGATGGCACAGGCATGGAAGTGCGCGGGGCTCCGATGGGCGGCGGAGGGTCCCGTGCTGATGTGGGACGGGGGGCGCCGTAGTCCTCTGGTCCGGGGCGGAAAGGTGGCCTTCGCGGTCGCGGCAGGGGGTGTACGGCGGTGTGTCGGGGCGCGGGGGAACACGTGTCCGTCGGGAGCGGCGGTGCCGGCGAGGAGTGCGGGGGGCCGGTGCGAGGAGTGTGCGCGGCTCGACCGGGCGCACTCCGTCGCGGCGGACGGGATCGCGGACGACCCCCGCCCCTACCGGGTGTATCTGGCCTGGTTCGGGCCCGGGCTGGTCAAGGTCGGGATCACGGCCGTCGAGCGGGGGGCCGCCCGGCTGCTGGAGCAGGGGGCGGTCTGCTTCAGCTGGCTGGGCAGCGGGCCGCTGATGGCCACCCGGCGGACCGAGGAGCTGCTGCGGGCGGCGCTGCGCGTACCGGACCGGATTCCGTACGGCGTGAAGCGGGCGGTGCGGGCCGCCCTGCCGGAAGACGAGGGCGAACGGGCCGGGGAGATCCGGGAGTTGCACGCCCGCGCGGTCGAACTGGGCGGCTGGCCGGAGACATTGATCCGCGAGCCGTTCCGTCCCGTCGATCATCTGCGGGTGTTCGGGCTGGACACGGCACCCGCCGCCCGGGGGGAGGTGCGCGAGCTCGTTCCCGGAGGTTCGGTGAGCGGGGAACTGGTTGCGGCCGCCGGGCCCGATCTTCATCTGGCCGGCGGGGAGGGGGAGGTGGTCGTGCTCGACACGCGGCTGATGAGGGGGTGGGAGCTGCTTCCGGTCGCTTCGCAGGGGCCGGGGGTCTGGCTGCCGGTGCGGGAGTTCAAGGCGGAGAGACCCCTGCAGGACGGGCTGTTCTGACAGGATTCGCCACCTTCTGTCACTCCCGTACCAGTCCGAGATCAACTCGGCGTCAGGCGTTGCCAGGCATTGCCTGAGAGGCTCCTGTGAGTTTCTTAGGGAAATCACAGGTTGTCGAAAGAGTGCTCTCAGAGGACACCGACAAGGTGTCTCCATGACCACGACCTCGCCCCAGGGGCGCACCGAACTGCTGAGGCCGGACGGGAGCCCCGTCCGAGTGCTTGTGGTGGACGACGAGTTGTCGATCACCGAACTGCTGTCCATGGCCCTTCGCTATGAAGGGTGGCAGATCCGGAGCGCCGGCGACGGCACCGGTGCCATCCAGACCGCGCGCGAGTTCCGGCCCGACGCCGTCGTCCTCGACATGATGCTCCCCGACATGGACGGGCTGACGGTCCTGGGGCGGCTGCGGCGCGAACTGCCGGACGTTCCGGTGCTGTTCCTGACTGCCAAGGACGCTGTCGAGGACCGTATCGCCGGCCTCACCGCCGGTGGCGACGACTACGTCACCAAGCCGTTCAGCCTCGAGGAGGTCGTGGCGCGGCTGCGGGGACTCATCCGGCGCTCCGGTGCCGCCGACCGGCGCTCCGACTCCGTGCTCGTCGTCGGTGACCTCACCCTCGACGAGGACAGTCACGAGGTCTCGCGGGCCGGGGAGAACATCCACCTCACCGCGACCGAGTTCGAGCTGCTGCGCTTCCTGATGCGCAACCCGCGGCGCGTGCTCAGCAAGGCGCAGATCCTGGACCGCGTGTGGTCGTACGACTTCGGCGGCCAGGCCAACGTCGTCGAGCTGTACATCTCGTACCTGCGGCGCAAGATAGACGCCGGCCGCGAGCCGATGATCCACACCCGGCGTGGGGCCGGTTACCTGATCAAGCCCGCCGTGTCATGAGCGGGCGACGACGGCCGCGTCCGCAGAAGCGACGAGCAGGGAAGCCGCGCACCCTGCGTACCCGGCTCGTCGTCGTGGCCGTGACCCTGATCGCGGTGGTCTGCGCGGTGATCGGCACGGTCACCACGCTGGTGCTGCGGGACCATCTGTACGGGCAGTTGGAGGGCTCTTTGAAGGAGTCCGCCATGCGCGCATCCGGCGGGCCCGTCGGAGGCCCTGGAGACAAGGGCGGCGTCAAGAACGGCAACGCCACCACCACCGACGCGCCCAAGCAGCAGACGACCGACCTCGGTGACTTCGTCACCCGGGCCCCGGGTCCCCAGAAGACCCTCGCGGCCAAGATCGAGAACGGCTCGATCACCAGCGCCAAGGTCGGCAACAAGAAGAACATCTCCGCCGGCTACACACAGATGAGCCCCGAGGACCTCAACGAGACGCAGATCAAGGCGCTCGGCTCCGTCGCACAGGACACGAAGGCACACACCGTCGACCTCCCCGGTCTCGGCACCTACCTGGTCCAGTACATCAAAGGCAACAACGGCAGCTTCTACGTCGGCATCCCCACCTCCGACGTGGACGGCACCATCAACACCCTGATCATCGTCGAGATCAGCCTCACCGTCGCCGGCCTCATCGCCGCCGGTCTCGCCGGCACCGTCATGGTCGGCGTGGCCACCCGCCCGCTGCGCAAGGTCGCCGCCACCGCCACCCGGGTCTCCGAGCTCCCCCTGCACACCGGTGAGGTCAACCTCAGCGAGCGCGTGCCCGAGTCGGAGACCGATCCGCATACCGAGGTCGGCCAGGTCGGTGCCGCGCTGAACCGGATGCTGAACCACGTCCACGGCGCCCTGCACGCCCGCCAGGAGAGCGAGATGCGGGTCCGGCAGTTCGTCGCGGACGCCAGCCACGAGCTGCGCACGCCCCTCGCCTCGATCCGCGGCTACGCCGAGCTGACCCGGCGCGGACGCGAGGAGGTCGGGCCCGACACCAAGCACGCCCTCGGCCGTATCGAGTCCGAGGCGGGGCGTATGACACTCCTCGTCGAGGATCTGCTGCTCCTCGCCCGCCTCGACGCCGGGCGGCCCCTCCAGTTCGAGCAGACCGACCTCGTACCGCTGGTCATCGACACCATCAGCGACGCCCGTGCCGCCGGACGCGAGCACGTCTGGCGCCTCGAACTCCCCGACGAGCCCGCGCTCGTGTCCGCCGACTCGGCGCGGCTGCAGCAGGTGCTCGTCAACCTGCTGGCCAACGCCCGCACCCACACCCCGCCCGGTACGACCGTCACCGCGCGCGTGCAGCGACGTGGGCCGTGGCTGTGCGTGGACGTGCAGGACAACGGCCAGGGAATTCCGCCGGACCTCCTTCCGCACGTCTTCGAACGGTTCGCGCGTGGCGATTCGGCGCGCTCCCGGTCCACGGGCTCCACCGGCCTCGGTCTCGCCATCGTGCAGGCCGTGGCGACCGCGCACGGCGGTGCCGTGACCGTGGACAGCGTGCCCGGGCACACCGTGTTCACGGTGCACCTGCCCGCCCTGGCCCCCGCCGTCCCCCAGCCCGCCCCCGAAACGAACTGGCAACTGGACTCACAGGTCGAGCACAGTGCCACCACATGGGTGCAACAGGGCGTTTGACGAAAGTCGTTGGCATGCGAACCGACTCTTCTCCCGGCACCCTGCCGGCGCGGGAGCACCTCCCGGCCGACACCGCCGGTACGCCTGTCCTGGACGTAGTGATCCCCGTCTACAACGAGGAGAAGGACCTCCAGCCGTGCGTCCAGAGACTGCACGACCATTTGACGCGTACGTTTCCGTACTCCTTCCGCATCACGATCGCGGACAACGCGTCGACGGACACCACCCCCGAGGTGGCGCGCCGGCTGGAGACGCGTATCCCGGAGGTCAGGAACTTCCGGCTCGAGCAGAAGGGCCGCGGCCGTGCGCTGCGGACCGTCTGGTCGGCCTCGGACGCCCCGATCCTGGCCTACATGGACGTGGACCTGTCCACCGACCTCAACGCGCTGCTGCCGCTGGTGGCCCCGCTGATCTCCGGTCACTCCGACCTGGCGATCGGCTCCCGGCTCGCCCGCAGCTCCCGGGTGGTGCGCGGGCCCAAGCGGGAGTTCATCAGCCGCGCCTACAACCTGATCCTGCGGGGCTCGCTCCAGGCCCGCTTCTCCGACGCCCAGTGCGGCTTCAAGGCGATCCGGCGTGATGTCGCGCAGGTGCTGCTGCCGCTGGTGGAGGACACCGGCTGGTTCTTCGACACCGAGATGCTGGTGCTCGCCGAGCGCGCCGGCCTGAGAATCCACGAGGTGCCGGTCGACTGGGTCGACGACCCCGACTCCACCGTGCACATCGTGAAGACGGCGACCGAGGACCTCAAGGGCGTCTGGCGGGTGGGCAGGGCCCTGGCCACCGGCTCCCTGTCACTGGACCGGCTCGCCCGCCCGTTCGGCGACGACCCCCGTGACCGCGAGATCCAGGACGTGCCCAAGGGCCTGGCCCGCCAGCTCGTCGGCTTCTGCGTCGTGGGCGGCCTGTCGACCCTCTTCTACCTGCTGCTCTACAGCGCCTTCCGCCAGTTCGGCGGCTCGCAGCTCGCCAACGCGCTCGCCCTGCTGGTGTCCGCGGTCGCCAACACCGCCGCCAACCGGCGCCTGACCTTCGGGGTCCGCGGCCGGGGCGGGGCCGTCAAGCACCAGGCGCAGGGCCTGGTCGTCTTCGGTATCGGCCTGGCGCTGACCAGCGGCTCGCTCGTCGCCCTGAACGCGGCGACCTCCGACCCCGGGCACTCCACCGAACTCGCGGTGCTCATCGCCGCCAACCTCGCGGCGACGATCCTGCGCTTCCTGCTCTTCCGCGCGTGGGTGTTCTCGGACCGACGGGAGGACGACGACGCGACGTCGACCGTGGTCGCCGCCCACCTCCCGGCCCAGCCGGCCCACCCGGCGTACCCGACCGGACCGTCGTACGGCCCGCAGCACCCGGCCCCGCCGACCGCGCCGTCGTACGCGCCGCGGTCCAGGAACGGCGGCACCGCCACCTTCGCGGACGCCACCGGCCACGAGACCGCCTACGGCACCACCTACGAGACCACTCAGTTCCGCGCCGGCGAAGCCGCGGACGGCACCTGGAGGGACGCCACCATGCGACTGCAGCCGGTGCGCCCCCACGACACCGACCCGGGGGACGACGCCCGATGACCACCCACCTCGACCAACCGACGACCAACTGGGGCCCGTCCCCCACCGCGCCGCCGCCACAGGCACCGGTCGCTCCTGCCCCCGATTCGGGTGAGCCGAAGCAGCCACTGCACAGCAGACTGTGGCGCGGCCGCCCCGAGGACCCCCGCTGGGTCCGCCCGGCCTTCCTCGGCCTGCTGGCCGCGACCCTCCTCCTCTACCTCTACAACCTGAGCGCCTCCGGCTACGCCAACTCCTTCTACTCCGCGGCGGTCCAGGCGGGCAGCCAGTCCTGGAAGGCCTTCTTCTTCGGCTCGCTGGACGCGGGCAACGCCATCACCGTCGACAAGCCCCCGGCCTCGCTGTGGCCGATGGAACTGTCGGTCCGCATCTTCGGCCTGAACTCGTGGGCGATCCTCGCCCCCGAGGTGCTGATGGGCGTCGGTACGGTCGCCGTCGTCTACGCCTCCGTGCGCCGCCGGTTCAGCGCCGCGGCCGGCCTGATCGCGGGCACCGTGCTCGCGCTCACCCCCGTCGCCGCGCTGATGTTCCGGTTCAACAACCCGGACGCGATGCTGGCCCTGCTGATGGCCGTGGCCTGCTACTTCACCGCCCGCGCGGTCGAGGACGGCCGGACGAAGTGGCTGGTGTGGGCCGGCGTCGCGATCGGCTTCGCGTTCCTCGCCAAGACGCTCCAGGCGTTCCTCATCCTCCCGCCGCTCGCGATCGTGTACGCGGTCTGCGCGCCGGTGTCGGTGAAGAAGCGGTTCGGCCAGCTGGCCGCCGCCACCGGTGCGCTGCTCGTGTCGGGCGGCTGGTGGGTCGCGATCGTCGAGCTGTGGCCCGCGTCCTCCCGCCCCTACATCGGCGGCTCGCAGAACAACAGCTTCCTCGAGCTGACCTTCGGCTACAACGGTCTCGGCCGCCTCAACGGCGAGGAGACCGGCAGCGTCGGCGGCGGCGGTGGCGGCGGCAACACCGGCCAGTGGGGTGAGACCGGCTGGGACCGGATGTTCAACTCCGAGATCGGCGGTCAGATCTCCTGGCTGCTGCCGGCCGCGCTGATCCTGCTGGTCGCCGGTCTGGTGGCCACCCGCAGGCTGCAGCGCACCTCGGCCACCCGCGGTCTGTTCCTCGTCTGGGGCGGCTCGCTGCTGATCACCATGGTCGTCTTCAGCTACATGGCGGGCATCTTCCACCAGTACTACACGGTGGCCCTCGCCCCCTACATGGCGGCCGTGATCGGCATGGGCGCCGGTCTGCTGTGGGAGAAGCGTGCCGAGCTGTGGGCCTCGATCACCCTCGCGGCCTCGGTCGTCGCGGCGGCGTCGTGGTCGTACGTCCTGCTCAACCGCACCTCCGACTACCTGCCCTGGCTGAAGTGGCTGGTCCTGATCGGCGGTCTGACCGCCGCGCTCGGCCTCGTCTTCGCGGGCCGGATCACCCGTCAGCTCGCCCTCGCGGCGGCCTCCCTCGGCCTGGTGGCCTCCCTCGCCGGCCCGACCGCGTACACCATCAGCACCCTGCAGACGGGCCACACCGGCTCCATCGTGACGGCGGGCCCGGCGGGCGCGTCCATGATGGGCGGCGGTCCGGGCGGCGGCGGTGGCCGGGGCGGCTTCGGCGGCAACGGCGGCGGCGGCTTCGGCGGCGGCCAGAACCAGCAGGGCCAGAACCAGCAGAACGGCAACGGCAACACCCAGAACGGCGGCGGCTTCCCCGGCGGCGGTCAGATGGGCGGCGGCATGCCGGGCCAGAACCAGCAGAACGGGAACGGCAGCACCCAGGGCCAGGGCCAGGGCCAGAACCAGCAGGGCGGTCCCGGCGGTCAGACCGGTGACGGCGGCGGCATGGGCGGCGGCGGTGGCGTCGGCGGTCTGCTGAACGGCGCGAGCGTCACCGACGAGGCCAAGAAGCTGCTGGAGACGGACTCCGGCAAGTACACCTGGGCGGCGGCCGCGATCGGTGCCCAGAACGCGGCGAGCTACCAGCTGGCCACCGGCGACGCGGTCATGGCGATCGGCGGCTTCAACGGCACCGACCCGTCCCCGACGCTGGCGCAGTTCAAGAAGTACGTGGCGGACGGCAAGATCCACTACTTCATCAGCAGCGGCTCCGGCGGCGGCATGGGCGGCAGCAGCAGCGGTACGTCCTCGCAGATCACCTCCTGGGTCGAGGCCAACTTCAAGAAGGTGACGGTCGGTTCGGCCACCTTCTACGACCTGACACAGAAGGCCTGACGGCGGTCCGTCCTGGTCCTCGCCGTCGGGTCGCAGATCCTGGCGAGCATCCTGCGCATCCCCGCCCTCATCGTCCTGCTGCCGGTAGGGTTCGCCGCCGGCGCG
>NZ_JBEOWF010000013.1:215965-231152 GCF_040295925.1 Streptomyces sp. NPDC002588 | reverse complement strand
CGTGCAGGACCGTCGGCACCCCGGCCATCAGGCCGAGGGTGAGCCGGTCACGGCGGGTCAGCAGACGGCGGTGGCCCTGCGGAACCCGCTTCTTCCGGGACGCGCCCCGGGGCGGCTCACTGGCCGCCTCCGGGGTCTTCATGTCGATGTCGGTGCTCATCCGGTCAGGTGCTCGTCCGGTCAGCCGGACGCGAAGATCGACTTCTTCTGGCGCTCGATCGAGGTGAGCAGGCTGTCGATCCCCTTGGGGTCGCGGACGAACTTCTGCAGGGCGGGCTGCATCACCGTGGAGGTGAAGTCCGGCCGGCTGTCGCGGTCCATGAACTGCGTGAGGTGCTTGGCGCCGCTGATCATCGCGTACGCCTTCTTCTGGATCGCGGTGTACGAGGAGGTGTCGGCCTTGGAGGAGGCGGCCACGACGCTCGGGTCGGCCTTGAGGTAGATCGCCTCGGCCTCCGGAGTGCCCAGGTACTCCAGCAGCTTGACGGCGCCGTCCTTGTTCTTCGGGGCCTTGGAGAGCATGAAGCCGTCGGTGGGGGCCTCCACGGTGTCCTGGCCGAACTCCGGGTTGATCTCCGGGAAGGCGAAGAAGTCGAGGTCGTCGAGGTCGGCCTGGTTGGTGAACTGCTGCGCCACGAAGGTGCCCAGCAGGTACATGCCCGCCTTCTTGGAGACGAGGGTCTGGGCGGCGTCCTGCCAGGTGCGGCCGACGGCGCCGTCCTGGTGGTACGGGAGGATCTCGGCCCAGTGGTCGAAGGCGGCCTTGACCTTGGTGTCGGTCCAGGAGGCCTTTCCGGCCATCAGCTCGACGTGGAAGTCGTAGCCGTTGGTGCGGAAGTTGATCTGGTCGAAGGTGCCGAGCGCGGGCCAGGCGTCCTTGTCGCCGAAGGCGATCGGGACCAGGCCGTCCTTCTTCATCTGCTTGCACAGGGCGACCAGCTGGTCCCAGGTGGTGGGGACGGTGTAGCCGTGCTGCTGGAAGACGCTCTTCCGGTAGAAGAGCGCCCAGGGGTACGTGTACAGCGGCACGAAGTAGTACTTGCCGTCCTCGCCCTTGCTGAGCGCCTTCATCGCGTCGGGGAAGTTGCCGCCGATCTTGTCCCAGACCTCGTCGATGGGGGTGGCGAGCTTCTTGGCCGCGAAGAACTGCATGCGGTAGCCGGCGAACCAGTTGAACACGTCGTCCGGGGTGCCCTGGAGGTAGGAGTTGATCTGCTCCTGGAACGTGTTGTGGTCCTTGGTGTTCACGTCGACCGTGATCCCGGACTGCTTCTTGAACGCCTCGTAGATCGTGGCGAACGCCTTCTTCGGAACCGCGTCGGACGCGTTGGAGCCGAGGCTGACGGTCTTCGGGTCGGAGGCGGTGCCGCTGCCGCCGCACGCGGACAGCAGCGGTATGCCGGCACCGAGGACGGCCGCGCCGCCCAGGCCGCGCAGCAGGGTGCGACGGCTCGGGGAGGGGAGGGCGAAGCGGCCGGAAGGGGAGAGGTCGTGCATGGAACGGCTCCTGACAGCGAGGTTCGGCCATGGAGGTCTGGCTGAAAGCCGGTCTTAATCGACCAGAAATCAACTTGACCGAACACGGGGTGGCGCAATAACAGCCGTATGTCCGGTCATGCGTCAAGAGCCGTCGGCCTCGTTTGTCGAAACGTAATCGACACACCTTGATCCCTTTTTGCCCTCCTTCCTTGATCGTTCGGGCACGATCGCCCGGGTGCGGATCACTTGAGCGTGGCGAAGGCCTTCGAGAACGCGCGGTCGCCCTGGACGATCGAGCTGCACGTCGCGTCGGCCTGGTTCTTGGCCCCGCCCGGGCACTGCCTGTCCCGGGTGGCCGACCACATCGACAGCCACCCGAGGCCCTTCGACTTCGCGAAAGCGACGAGCTGGTCGGCATCCTCGACCGTGAACACCTCGGAGGTGACGTCGTTCACACCGATCATCGGAGTGACCGCGACCGCCTTCCACGCTGCGCTGTCGCTCAGCCCGAACACACTCTTGACCTGTGCCTGCGTGGCGGTGGCTGCCTGTTCGGCATATGTGCCCATATCTCCGCCGTACGCCGGACCGTAGTCCATGGCCATCACATTCACAGTGGCGACCTTCACACCGGCCGCCTTCACGGTGGAGAGCAAACTCACTCCGTCCTGCGTCAGCCCCTCCGGCATGACGGGCAGGGTGAACGAGACGTCGAGGCCCGGATGCTGCCGCTGGAGCTCGGCGACGGCCTGGGCGCGCCGGGTGTTCGCCGCCGCGTTCGGCAGCGCCCCGCCCTCGACGTCGAAATCGACCTTGGTCAGCCGGTAGGCGTCCACGACCTTCCCGTACGCCGCCGCCAGCGCGCTCGCCGAGGAGCAGGTGGTGGCCGGCTCGGCGCCGCTCGCCCCGCCGAAGGAGACCCGCACGTCACCGCCCATCGCCCGCAGCGCCCCGATCTGTGCGGCCACCGCGTCGCTCCCGAGGTCGGTCACCCCGCCCCACTTCGGCGTGCAGCCGCCGCCGTCGGTGACGAAGGCGAGGTTGTAGTTCTTCACGCCGGTCGCGGCGGCGTTCGCGAGAAGGTCGAAGGCGGGGTAGAGGGAGGTGTCGACGTAGGGCGCGAAACCGGCCGAGGCGGCGGTGCCGGCGCCGGGACTCCCCGAGGGTGTGGCGGTCCGCGAAGGGACCGGCACGGGCGTGGGGGACGCCTGCGTCGGCCGCCCGCTCGGCGCGGGCGTGACCTCGCCGTCCGCCGCGCACCGGACGCCGTCCACCCGGCAACCGACCGGGTCCCCGCCGCCGTCGACCACGAACCCGACGGTGACCGACTCCCCGGCGGCCAGCCCGTCGGTGTCCCACTTCGGCGGGGTCACGGTGACGTGCCGGCCGCTGACGCTCGACTCCCCGTTCCAGAGGGAGCCGAGCCTCGCCCCCGCCGGCAGGTCGAACTCCAGCTTCCAGCCCGCCTTGCCCTGACCGCTGTTGTTGGTGACGACGTACTGCGCGGTGTACCCGGTCGACCATGCGCTGGTCCTGGTGTACGCGGCCCCGACCCCGGCCGCCTGCGCGGTACCGGCGACGAGGACGGCCCCACCGCCCACGACGGCCGCGGCGACCACACCCCCGATGACCTTGTTCCTGCCACTCACCCTGCGCCGGTGTGCACTCATCGCCTGCCTGCCTTCACTCTCGGGTGCGGCAGACGCTAGCGACCTCGAATCGGGCAAAGTGCCTGACAGGGGCGGGGATCGAGGATCTTAGGGAGCGCTTAAGGGAGGGATCGGGACCGGTTAAAGGTCAAGACCGGTCGTCCGGTCCGACGGCGTCTCACCGAGCCCCGGTGCCCCCGCCGGAGAGGCGCGCGCTCGCGGCCGTCCAGCTGGATCCAGATCCGTATCTCGGTGCCGCCCAGCACCGACGACCCGATCCGTACGTCCCCGCCCGTCGACTCCGCGAGGCGGCGGACGATGTCCAGACCGAGGCCCGTCGACCCGGTGCTGCCCGAGCCGCGGCCGCGGGCCATCGCCGCCTCGGGGTCGGGTATGCCGGGCCCCGCGTCCGAGACGAGGACGATCACCGCGTCCTCGCCGTTGTGGACGTCGACGGCGAAGGCGGTGCCCTCCGGGGTGTGCCGGAACACGTTGCCGAGGAGGGCGTCCAGGGCGGCGGCGAGGTCGGCGCGGGCCACGGGTATCCGGACCGGGCGGTCGACCCCGGCCGTGCGGACCTTGCGGCCCTCGTCCTCCGCGAGCGCCGACCAGAACGCCATCCGCTCCCGCACCACCTCCGCCGCGTCGCACCCGGCGCCGGGGCCGAGGGCCGTCGTCTGCGGTTTCGCCTCCCGGGCCGTACGGATGATCGTGTCGACCTCGCGCTCCAGCTGGGCGACCGCGGTCCGGGTCTGCTCGGCCGCCGGGGAGTCGCCGAGCGAGGCCGCGTTCAGCCGCAGGACGGTGAGGGGGGTGCGCAGGCGGTGGGAGAGGTCCGCCGCCAGTTCGCGTTCGTTCGCCAGGAGTTGGACCACCTGGTCGGCCATCGAGTTGAACGCCACCGCCGCCAGCCGCAGTTCCTTCGGCCCCTCCTCCGGCACCCTCGACCCCAGCTTTCCCTCCCCCAGTTCGTGCGCCCCCTCGACCAGTTCCCTCGCCGGCCGCACCATCCGTACGCCCAGCCGGTCGGCGACCGCGACCGAGCCGACCACGAGGGCCGCCCCGACCGCCGCGAGCACCGCCCACGCCGTGCCCACCCCGTTGGTGACCTCGGACTCGGGGACGAACACCTCGATCACCACCGTCCCCAGACCCAGCGCGACCGGCTGGAGCAGCGCGGAGCCGCCGGGCACCTCGGCGACGGAGGCGCGGCCCACCTTCCGTACGGCCGCGATGTCCGCGTCGGATGCGCGCCCCCCACCGAGGTCGACGGCGGCCCGGCCGTCGCCCGCCGGTATGTGCACGGCCATCCCGCCGCCCGCGCCGGCGGAGGCGACCACCCGCTCCAACTGGTCGCGGTCGGTGGTGATGGACAGCGCCGGGACCACCACCGCGGCCTCCCGTTCCGCGCCCGAGAACGCGCGGTCGCGGGCCATCTCCCTGATGACGAGTCCGAGCGGGACGGCGAAGGCGACCACGACCATCGTGGTGACGGCCAGACAGACCTTGACGAGCGCCCATCTCATCGCACCGGGCTCCCTTCCTCCGGTGGCTCCAGCTTCACGCCGACTCCCCGCAGGGTGTGCAGATAGCGCGGCCGCGCCGCAGTCTCGCCCAGCTTCCGCCGCAGCCAGGACAGATGGACGTCGATCGTCTGGTCGTCGCCGTAGGACTGCTGCCACACCTCGGCCAGCAGTTCGCGGCGCGGGACGACGACACCCGGCCGGGCGGCCAGGAAGGCCAGCAGATCGAACTCACGGCGGGTCAGGTCCAGCCGGACGCCCTCCAGTTCGGCCTGGCGGCGCAGCGGGTCGACGGCGAGACCGCCGACGCGCAGCACGGAGGAGGGCGGGGCCTCCGCGGTGCCGGACCGGGACCGGCGCAGGACGGCGGCCATCCGTGCCGACAGGTGCTCGACCGAGAACGGCTTGGTCAGGTAGTCGTCCGCGCCCGCGTTCAGCAGCCGGACGATCTCCGCCTCGTCGTCGCGCGCGGTGGCGATGATGACCGGCACGTCGGTGATGCCGCGCAGCATCTTCAGGGCCTCCGAGCCGTCGAGATCGGGCAGCCCGAGGTCCAGGACGACCACGTCGAAACGGAAGTGGGCGACCTCGCGCAGCGCCTCCAGCGCGGTGCCGACACTGCGCACGAGGTGCGCGGCGTCGGTCAGATGCCGGATGAGCGCCGAGCGTACGAACTGGTCGTCCTCGACCACGAGCACACTTGCCATGCGCCGCACCGTACGCCATCCGCCGCAGCCCGGCCGGGGCCTGTGGACAACTCCCGTCCTGTGGACAACCGGTGGCCCTGCCGTGCGACACCCGTGGGACGGGTGAGGCAAGATGGCCGGCGATGCGCAGAGGACTCGTACACGTACTGGCCTGGCTGCTCGCCACGGGCGCGGCGGTCACGCTGTCGTGGTGGGGTGTCCACACGGTCATGGCGGGCACGGTCTACGACCCTCCGCGCGCCCTGCCGCTGACGGCGGGCGGGACGACCTCGGCCGCCCGGGAGTCCCGGTCCCTGCCCTCCCCGAGCACCAGCCCCTCCTCCCCTTCGCCCACGCCGACCCCGGCGGCCTCGAAAGCGGCGAAGACTCCCTCGGCCTCCTCGCCGCCCAGCGCACCGGCTCCCTCGAAGAGCACCGCCGCGGGCACCATCAAGAGCTACGACACCGACGGCGGCCGGGTCGTCCTCGACCTCGCCGACACCTACGCGACCCTCGTGTCCGCCACCCCGGGGGCGGGCTGGTCGGTGCAGGTGTGGAAGACGGAGTCCTGGATCCGGGTCGACTTCGCCTCGGGCGCCGACCGGGTGACGGTCTTCTGCACCTGGCACGACGGCCCGCCCCGGGTCGACGTACAGAACTTCTGAGCTGCTGAGCTGCTGAGCTGCTGAGCTGCTGAGCTGCTGAGCTGCTGGGAACGAAATCAACAAAAGCGACCACGCCGGCCGGACCGGCAGGCACGGGCCCTAGCGGAACACCGAGGGTGGCGGGGCCGGGGAGGCGACCGCCGCCGCGTCCGTCACGGGGGCCGCTCCGCCGGTGAAGTCGAGAAGGGCGCGCCCGTGCTCGACCCGGGCCGGGTGCGGGTCGGAGGCGGAGCGGCGGGTCAGCTCGGCTACGGGCAGCGGCAGGTCGGAGGCGACGAGCACGGCGTTGCCGAACCGTTTCCCCCGTAGCACCGTCGGGTCGGCCACCAGGGCGAGTGCCTCGAAGCGGGCGGCGGCGGTGGCGATCTGGCCGCGCAGATGCGCGAGGGGCGGGCCGTCGGCGACGTTGGCGGCGTAGAGACCGCCGGGCCTGAGCGCCCTGCGGACCTCGTCCAGGAACTCGGCCGAGGTGAGGTGGGCGGGGGTCCGGGCGCCGCTGAACACATCGGCGATCACGAGATCGGCCCACCCGTCGGGCACCTTGCCGAGTCCGTCCCGCGCGTCCAGCGACCGGACCCTGATCCGCGCGCCGGGGTCCAGGGGCAGTTCCCGGCGCACCAGCCGGACCAGCGCCGCGTCCCGCTCGACGATCTGCTGGGTGGAGCGGGGGCGGGTCGCGGCGACGTACCGGGCGAGCGTGAACGCTCCGCCGCCGAGGTGCACCGCGTGCAGCGGCCGGCCGGGCGGCGCCGCGAGGTCGATGACATGGCCGAGGCGGCGCTGGTACTCGAAGGACAGGTGGGCCGGGTCGTCGAGGTCGACGTGCGACTGCGGCGCCCCGTCGATCAGCAGCGTCCAGGCCCGCCCGCGGTCCCGGTCGGGCAGCAACTGCGCGAGCCCGCCGTCGACGGCCTCGACGACGGCCGCGGGGTCGGAACTCCGCGCGCTCCTGTTGCTCCGGGACTTTGCCATGGGGGCATCTTCGCAGCTGCCGAGGGATGGGGCCGGAGCCGCCCGCGCGCCGTCGGGTCACTGACAGCTGTCCGCCGCCTCGATCGTGCGCGCCGCCTCGCCGAGGGCCCGCCGCAGTACGGCGGGATCCGTCGCGAGGTCCGCCTCGCCGGGCGGCACCAGCCAGTCCGAGCCCGCCACCAGGGGCTCGGGGTCGGGCCTCGGCCCGCGCCCGTCGGTCTCCGTGCAGGTACTGCCCGGCAGGTCCCAGGCGGCCGCGGTGCCCGGCGGCACCAGGAACCCGAGGGTGTCGCCCCCGTCGTCGTGCAGCACGGGCCCCACCGAGGGCCCGGCCCCCCGGCGCAGGATGTCGACCGCCTCCAGTCCCTGCCGGGTCGGCACCGTCACGAGGTCGCACGCCGCGCCCCTCGGCACGGCCGCGACCGACGGCGTACTCGGATCGTTGCTCTGGCTGGTCTCCATCCCGGCCTCCACCGCGCAGCCCGCTTGTAGTCCACAGCATTCAACGCGGCACCGCGTCAACGGCTACGGGGGAAGTCCGCCGCAAAGGATGGCAGTTCATGGCAGATCCCGGATGAGATACCCGGTTTGCGACCAAACTCCGCATGGCGGCCCGACCGCAGCAGGTACGTTCTTGCCCGCCGGACACCAGGGTGATCACCTCGGAAAACCGATTGAGTCTCCCCGGCCCCGGCATGGTTCGACGGTTCGCAGAGAGGACCCGGCCATGGCGTCGTCAACGGTGACCCCACCCAGGCCCGACCGGCCACCAAAACCCAACCTCGCCTTCCGGCAGCTGCGCGGACAGCGCTCGCCGGCCGAGTTCGCCGCACTGGTACGGCGGGCCGCGCGCGAGATCGGCGAGCGGGTCAGCTGTGACGCGCGCTACATCGGACGGGTCGAGGCAGGGGAGATCCGCTGCCCCAACTACGCGTACGAGCGGGTGTTCCTGCACATGTTCCCCGGTCGCACACTGACCGACCTGGGGTTCGCGCCTCGCGCGTCCGTCCGCGGACGCGGGTCGCGTGCCGCCGACGACGCGCCCTGCGTACACACCGCGAGCCCGGCGCACACCATCGGTGAGCCACGGCGGACGGGTGAGACACACGGGGCCTACGAGCCGTATGACACACAGAACACGCAGGACCCGTACGACACGCACCACAACCACGAGGAGAGCGACGTGCTGCGTCGCGCATTCATGACGGGCGGAGGGGCCACCGTGGCCGCCGCCTCGCTGGGCCCCCTGGGGCTCGCCCCCCACGCCTCGGCGGCGGAGCGCCGGGTGCGCCACGCCGGGGCGAGCGAGGCGGCCGCCCTCGAAGAAGCGGTCCGCAGGATCCGCCTGCTGGACGACCGGCACGGCGCCGACGGCCTCTACCGCCGCGCGGCCGCCCCGCTGCGCGCCGCCTACGCGCTGCTCGACGCCGGTACCACCCGGCAGACGACCGCCGACCGGCTGCACTCGGGCGCCGGGGAACTCGCCATCTCCGTGGGCTGGCTGGCACACGACTCCGGCCGCTTCGACGACGCGCGCTCGCACTACGCGGAGGCCCTCGCCACCGCGCGGATGGCCGGTGACCGGGCACTGGAGGCCCACGCCTTCTGCAACACCGCGTTCCTCGCGCGCGACGCGGGGCGCCCCCGCGAGGCGGTGCGCGCCGCGCAGGCCGCGCAGCGCGTCGCGCGCCCCCTGGGCTCGGCGCGGCTGATGTCCCTCCTGGCGCTGCGCGAGGCGGGCGGCTGGGCGGGACTCGCCGACCGGGCCGGCTGCGAACAGTCCCTCGCCCGCGCGCACGCCTTCTACGAGCGCGGTGCCTCGGACGCCGACGCCGAGTGGATGAGCTTCTACGGCGAGGCCGAGCTCGCGGGTCTCGAGGCGCAGTGCTGGTCCACGCTGGGCGACTGGCGCCGGGCGGCCCGGCACGCGGGACGGGCGGCCGACCTCCAGGACCCGCACTTCACCCGCAACATCGCGCTGTACACGGCCGAGCTGGCCGACGACCTGGCCCGGGGCGGACGGCCCGACGAGGCGGCCGTGGCCGGGATGCGGGTCCTGGACCTGCTGGACCAGGTCCAGTCGTCCCGCATCCAGGGGATGCTGGCGGGGACGGCGAGAGTGCTTCTGCCACACCGGAGGGCGGGCGGGGTGCACGAGTTCCTGGAGAGACACGCGTCGGCGCCCCGCAAGGCGTAGAGCCCGAGCGGGTCGGCCGGAACCGGTCACCCCGCCAGGTGCCCCAGGTCGTTCCAGCTCTCGATCGCCGGCTCGCCGTAGGCCCAGCCCAGGACCGAGAGCGACGTCGGGTTCAGACGGATCCGGGCCGCGAAGTCCAGCGGCAGCCCCAGCCAGCGTGCCCCGATGGACCGGAGGATGTGCCCGTGGGCGAACACCAGCACGTCCCGGTCCGCCGAGCGCGCCCAGGCGACCACCTCGTCCGCGCGGGCGGTGACCTCCGCGAGGGACTCCCCCTCGGGAACCCCGTCGCGCCAGATGAGCCAGCCGGGCCGGACCGCCTGGATGCCGGCGGGCGTCATGCCCTCGTACGCGCCGTAGTCCCACTCCATGAGCGTGTCCCAGCGGGCGGCCCGCTCACCGAAACCGGCGAGTTCGCACGTGTCACGCGCGCGTGCCAGCGGGCTGGTGCGGATCTCGACGTCCGCGAGACCGTCGAACGGCGCCCGGTGCAGCCGTTCACCGAGCAGTTTGGCGCCGCGGCGGCCCTCCTCCAGGAGCGGCACGTCGGTCCTGCCGGTGTGCCTGCCGGACAGCGACCACTCCGTCTGCCCGTGCCGGGCCAGCAGGATGCGCGGTGCCATGGGGGACCTTTCAGGGGGAACCCTGGGACGGACCAGGGAGAAATCGGAGGCGGGACCCCTCCATCATCGCTCACCCTTGAACGGGGCAACCCGGTGGGCGATCTCCGCGTCTTTGAGGGCCGGGGGCCCTCCGAGAGGGCGTCCGCATACGCCGTAAAGTGGCTCGTCCCGTGCCACCGGGACCGCAAGCGTACGAAGGGGGAGGCGATCGGATGACGCAGACCGAGACACCGGGCACCGAGGCGGCCCCTCGGGCCCGGCTGCGCTGGTGGACCGAGCTGCCTCTCATCCTGCTGGTGTACGCCTGCTACTCGGCGGGCCGGCTGCTCGCCCGGGGGGACGTCACGACGGCCGTCGACCACGGCCTGGCGATCCTGCGCGTCGAGAAGTTCCTGCACCTCAACGCCGAGCACCCGCTGAACCGCCTGTTCACGCGCGAGGCCTGGCTCGGTGTGCCGGCCGACTTCTGGTACGCGTCGCTGCACTACCTGGTCACCCCGGTGATCCTGGTCTGGCTGTTCCGGTACCGCTCGGAGGTCTACCGGGCGGCCCGCACCTGGCTGATGACGTCCACCTTCATCGGCCTCATCGGCTTCACGCTCCTGCCCACCTGCCCGCCCCGCCTCCTCTCCACGGACCACGGCTTCGTGGACACCATGGCCCAGTACAGCTCGTACGGCTGGTGGGGCGGCGAGGCGAGCGCTCCGCGCGGCCTCGGCGGGATGACCAACCAGTACGCGGCGATGCCGAGTCTGCACGTGGGCTGGTCGCTGTGGTGCGGAGTGATGCTGTGGCGCTACGGCCGCACCCGCACGACGAAGGTCGCCGCCGTGCTCTACCCGCTGCTCACCACGATCGTGGTCATGGGCACCGCCAACCACTACTTCCTCGACGCGGTCGCGGGCGCGGCCGTGATGGGCGTCGGCCTGCTGCTGGCACCGGTCGTCATGCGGTCGGCGGACCGGCTCCGGGCGGCGCTCATCACTCGGGCGCCGTCCTTCCCGGCGGTCTCCCGGGACACTTCGGCCTCGATTGTCAGTGGCGGATGCCAGACTTCGACGGGTGAGCGAATTCCACGGCAGCGCGAGTCACGGTTCGAACCGGGAACCGGCCCGGGTGCCTCCCCCACGGACGCGGGGGACGGCGCTCCGGCAGCGGCTCGCTGAGCTGCGCGGCCCCGACGTACCGGCCAAGGCGCTCGACGCCCGTGCCCTCGCGGCGCTCGCCGCGAACCCGGGCTGCAAGCGGCGCGCGATCCTCGACGGCGCCGGGGTGAACAAGGCGGCGCTGGCGGGGGCGCTGGGCTCCCCGTCGGCCTTCGGGCAGTCCCAGTTCGCCCTCACCCGTGGCAACGCCTTCGAGGCGAAGGTGAAGGCGGACGGCGGGGCGGAGCTGCTGCGGCTGGTGCATGAGCGGCTGGACCCGGCCGCCGAGCCGCCCACGACCGCGAGCGTGCCCGAGCTCACCGCCTCGGGCCCCGAGGGCCGCACGGCGCGTACGGCGCTGGCGCTGCGCGAGGCCACCGAACAGGCCCGGGGCACCTGGACGTTCCTCGACCACCCGATGCTCGCCCTCGACGTCGCCGGATCCCCGGCCTTCCTCGAGCCCGACGCGGTGGTGGTGCACCCGGACGGCAGCTGGACGGTCGTGGAGATCAAGTCGTTCCCGATGCTGGACGGTTCGGCGGACCCGGCGAAGGTCGGCGCGGCCGCCCGCCAGGCAGCCGTGTACGTACTGGCCCTCGAGGAGGTCGCCGCCCGTCTCGACCCGGCCCCGAAGGTCCGCCACCGGGTGCTCCTCGTCTGCCCCAAGGACTTCTCCAACCTGCCGACCGCCTCCGCCGTCGACGTCCGCAAGCAGCGCGCGGTCACCAGCCGCCAGCTGGCCCGCCTCACCCGCATCCAGGACATCGCCGACACCCTCCCCGAAGGCACCTGCTTCTCCCCCGAGCTGCCGGCCGAACAGCTCACGGCGGCCGTGGAGTCGGTCCCGGCGACGTACGCACCGGAATGCCTGGCCGCCTGCGAGCTGGCGTTCCACTGCCGCGACCGCTCCCGCGCGGCCGGCGCGGTGACCACCCTGGGCCGCTCGGTCCGCGCCGAACTGGGCGGCCTGACCACCGTCGACGACGTCCTGGCCGCCGCGCGCGGCGAGCTGGGCGACCCGGACGACCCGGCGGTCGCCGCCCTGCGCCGCGCCGCACAACTGCGCACCGAAGCACTCGGGGCTCGCGAAGCGCAGGAAACCCTGGGGGCGATGTGTCGCTGATCGCCACCCTCGCCCGGCTGGAGGCCGTCGCCACCGGCCGCGCCCTGCCCGCCGCCACCGTCCGGCACCGGCATCTGTCCGACCGCCCCCTGGTGTTCGTGCCGCTCACCACCGCCGGTGAGGCCGGTGCCCCGCTCGGCGCGCTGGTCGGCACCGACCGGGACGCGCCGCGGCTGCTCGTCGTACCGCAGCCGCGCGACCGCGACCTCAGGTTCGTGTTCCTCGCCGAGCTCGCCGACATCGTCCTGCCGTACATCGACTCCTACGCGGACTCCGTGGAGGCGGCCGAGCGCAATGAGACCGACCCGGAGACCGGCAAGCGCGTCAAGGTCGAGGTCGAGCTGTGCGCCGACGCCCCGCAGCTGATCGTGCCGAGCCGCGCGGGCGTCGACTTCGTCCGCCTCCTCGGCCGCTCCACGCGTTTTCGGCGTACGGCGGAGCAGGACCCCGAGTCGCCGTTCCCCGCTCCCCCGCGCGTGCCGCTGCTCGGGCGCTGGCTGACGCACTTCGGGGAGCGGGCCCGCGTCCCCGGTTCCTCCCTCCTCCTCGCGCTCACCGAGGTGCTCGGCCGGCACTGGGCTACCGGGCAGTCCAGCCTGGAGGACCAGCACCTGGGCGCGCTGCTGGCGTGGATCGCCCCGCCGGAGGGCGAGTCCGGCGCGGAGGCCGCCCAGCGGGCCGAGCTCGCGCGCGACGCCGACGGACAGTTGCGGTGCCCGCCGGCCGGACCGGCCACCGACCCCGCCTTCGACAACAAGCTGCTCGCACCCGCCATCGAGCGCTACGACCGCGCGCGGACCGGCCTGGCCGCCGCCGAGGACGGCCTGGAGGCCGACGACCGGCTGGGCGCGCAGACCGCCGCCGAGCGGGAGATCCACGAGCTGGTGCGCGGCCGGACGCTGCCCACCTGGCACAAGGTGTGGGACGGCATCGACCTGCTGCGCACGCTGCCCGAAGGGGCGCACGTCGAGGAGCGGTGGACGCGCGACCGCTGGTCGTTCACCGGCCACCGCGACCGGGTGGTGGCCGGCGAACCCCCGCAGCCGCGCCGGGACGACGCGGTGACCGCCGCCAACAAGCTCGCCACGCGCGAGCGTGAGCAGGCCCGGCTCGAGGCGCAGGAGGCGCTCGACGACCCGCTGGTGATGGCGGGACGACGGCTGTCCGGGGAGGCGTTCGCGGGCGAGGTCGTCGACGTCGTCATGGCGTACAGCGAGGGCAAGCGGCCCAGCCCCCGCCCGCTGGTCACCGTGCGGACGGACGACCGGCCGCGGCTCGGGGAGCGGTTGAAGGTGTACCGCTCGCTGGGCGGGAAGCCGCAGGCGGCGGAGTTCGTGGGCCAGGAGGACGAGGGTCTCCTCGTGCTGCGGATCGTCGACAAGATGGGCCGTGGGAAGGAGCCGGAGGCGGGATCCGTGCCCGAGAAGGGCGACCTGCTGTGCTTCACGCTCTTCGAGCACGAGCAGCGCGGCGGCGCCAAGCTGCCCGACCCGGAGGACACGCCGTGGACGCACGGCGGCCCGCCCGGCGAGCAGGTACCCGAAGCTCCCGACTCCGTCACCCAGGAGGACGTTCTGTGACACCCCCTGTGTCGGCCGAGGCCGCTTTCGACCCGGGCACCGCCGCCGGCCGCGCCACCGACGCGATCCTGCGCGACACGCTGCACGGCACCGCGCGCGGAGTGGTCGTGGACTCCCCGCCCGGCGCGGGAAAGTCGACGCTCGTCGTCCGCGCGGCGCTGGAACTCGCCGACGCGGGGCGCCCGTTGATGGTGGTCGCACAGACCAACGCGCAGGTCGACGACCTGGTGCTGCGGCTCGCCGAGAAGAGCCCCGAGCTGCCGGTGGGCCGGCTGCACAGCAGTGACGCGGACCCGTACGACAAGGCGCTGGACGCGCTGGCGCAGGTACGGAAGTCGGCGAAGGCCGCGGACCTGGCCGGTCTGCCGGTCGTCATCTCCACCGCCGCCAAGTGGGCGCATGTGAAGGCCGACGAGCCGTGGCGGCACGCGATCGTGGACGAGGCGTACCAGATGCGGTCGGACGGACTGCTGGCCGTGGCCGGACTGTTCGAGCGGGCGCTGTTCGTGGGCGACCCGGGGCAGTTGGATCCGTTCGCGATCGTGGGCAGCGAGCAGTGGGCGGGCCTGTCGTACGACCCGTCGGCCTCGGCGGTGACGACGCTGCTCGCGCACAACCCGGAGCTGCCCCAGCACCGCCTGCCGGTGTCCTGGCGGCTCCCGGCGTCTGCGGCCCCCCTCGTCTCCGACGCCTTCTACCCCTACACACCGTTCCGCAGCGGCACGGCCCACGGCGACCGCCGGCTGGCCTTCGCCGTGCCGTCGGACGGCTCGGGCCCCGACCGGGTGATCGACGAGGCGGCCGAGTCGGGCTGGGGCCTGCTGGAGTTGCCCGCCCGGCACACGCCCCGCACGGACCCGGAGGCGGTACGGGCGGTGGCGACGGTCGTACGACGCCTGCTGGACCGGGGCGGGGCGGCCACCTCGGAGCGCTCCCCCGACCCCACCCCGCTGACCGCCGACCGGGTCGCCGTCGGCACGGCCCACCGCGACCAGGCCGCGGCGGTACGGGCGGCGCTGGCGGAACTGGGCGTCACGGACGTCACCGTGGACACGGCGAACCGCCTCCAGGGCATGGAGTTCGACGTCACGGTGATCCTGCACCCGCTGTCCGGCCGCCCCGACGCCACCGCCTTCCACCTGGAGACCGGCCGCCTCTGCGTCCTCACCTCCCGGCACCGGCACGCGTGCGTGGTGGTGTGCCGAGCGGGGGTCGGGGACCTCCTCGACGACTACCCCTCCACGGAGCCGGTCCAGCTGGGAACCCTCGTGAAGTTCCCGGACGGCTGGGAAGCCAACCACGCGGTCCTGGCACACCTGGCGGAACACCGGATCCCCTGGACACCCTGAACCGCGCACGGAACCCCGGAAACACCGCGCGCCCTGAAGCCCCGAAGGCCCGCCCGCGCAACAGGACCGCCACCCCGCCACCCGCCGGACGGAGTCCGACACGCCGCCAGAGGCGGCCGACGAACACAGCCCGGACGGCTGGGAAGCCAACCACGCGGTCCTGGCACACCTGGCGGAACACCGGATCCCCTGGACA